>JAGXLH010000111.1 GCA_018334795.1 Thermoplasmatota archaeon | reverse complement strand
TTTTTTAAAAATATTAACAATGTTTAAATAATAATCTGTTGTTATTATTGTTAAGTTTAGATTAGGGGACATAATGTATGAAAAAAAGTTTCTCAATATTGATAATAAGTATACTGGTTTTCAGTGGAATTAGTGCTGTTGCTTTTTCAAACGATACTAATGAAATTAAACATATTTCGGAATGTTTCTCTTTTTCAAATCCAACAATGAAAAATAGTGGCGACTATGTTAAAGTAAGCATTGATGAATCCAATGCAGAGTTAATGAACGAAAATAAACCATTGCTTCCTATGATAACTAAAGTATATACTTTTCCGTTAGGCACAAAGATTGATGAAATATCATTTGCTGCTGAAGAAAGGTATACTCAGGAAATCTCAAAGAAAATTATGCCTTCGCCTAACACTGATTATATATCTACTATTTATCCATCAAAAGGATTTGTTGATTCTATAGACTATTCTTTCATTTCCACATATCCAGAAAAAAGGTATAGTTATTCTATGAACGGTGGACTTCATAATGGTGAACATGTCTTGTTTTTAACTTTATATCTTTATCCGGTTCAATATAATCCAAATAAAAATATGATAAATTATGTAAAAAATGTTAATATTGAAATTTCTTACACGCTTCCATCTGAAGCTCTATTTAACAACAATGAGTATGATTTTTTAATTTTAAGTCCTACTGAGTTTTCAAATGCACTACAACCCTTAGTTGAATACAAAAATAATGATGGTATCTCCACTCTGTTAAAAACACTTGATGAAATTCCTGACAATGGTATTGATCAGCCAGAATCCATCAAACTTTTTATTAAAGAAGCTGTGGAACAGTGGGGTATTGATTATGTAATGCTAGTTGGAAGTTGGGTTGAACATCCAGGTGATTCACCAGATACTCAATTTGATAAGTTTCCAATAAGGAAAGCATATATTCCTTCAGGAAACTATGAATCATGGTTTCCTAGTGATCTTTATTATGCTGATCTTTATCACGGTAATGGAAGTTTTTCAACGTGGGATGCTGATAATGATGGAAAATATGCTGAAATAACTAGTTTTTCAGATGATACCGAGGCAATGGATTTACTCCCTGATGTAGCACTTGGAAGGCTACCATGTACCTCTGAAAGTGAGGTAAATGAAATGGTTACAAAAATCATTGAGTATGAAGAGCATAATAAAATGACGAATAAAATTGTTCAAATCGGAGGTGACACATTTCCGGGTGATCCTGAATCAATTAATGAAGGTGAATTTGCAAATAAAGAAGTGTTAACCCATCTCCCAGGTTATGAATCCATACGATTATGGGCATCTCAAAGTGATGGATCTGATGAACTCAGTAAAGCAAATATCGCTAATGGATTTAAAGAAAATGTTGATTTTGTTGATTTTTCAGGGCATGGTAGTTATGCCAGCTGGGCAACACATGCTCCTGAAGATGAACGGACATGGTTACCTGAAAAAACCTTGTTTTCACCGTATACGGGATGGTTGTATATTGATTATGATTTGTTTTTGGTAAATAATAAAGAGAAGCATCCTGTAGTTGTATTCAATGCTTGTTCTTGTAGTAAATTTTCAGATTCTCAGCAATGTATGAGTTGGTCTTCAATTCGTGGAACGACGGGTGGCATTGCTTCTTTTGGTGCATCTGGAATTGGCTATGGCAGTTATGGTTCTAATGAGACAGAAAGAGTGTGGGGTTGGATGGAAGTAAATATTTTCAAAGGTATTTATGAAGATAAAATACTTGGAGATGTCTGGCGTCAATGTATCACTGAGTATTCAACTAGTTTTATTGGAGAAGATCCTCTTTTATCAGATTATAAAACGGTCGTTGAAATGACTTTGTTTGGTGATCCAACGCTTGGTATCGAAGATGGAAAGGATCCGGAGAGTAATTCGCTTGAGTTATCACCCTTCCAATTGATGGTACAACATTTTTTTCAACAATTTCCAAAAGAGACGTTACTTAAAGATCTGATACTTTCTCTTATCTAATACTATCTATTTTTTCTCTTCTTTCTTTTTTTTAAATTGGTGTTTCTTCAAGGCGAGGAGTCTTAATATCTTGGAATCTAATAAGAAATATAGTAAGACTAATTGTTCCAATAATGAATGCATACACGCTTATAAACCAGAGAATAATAGTCATTGCATAAAACACGCTTCTTATACCGAATGTGAACCGGTTCATCGCTCTTAAAAACACATCTTTTCGAAGTGTTTCCGCATTGATAGTTGCGCTTGCTTTTTTTTCCCTTTTTGCATTTACATATTCTGGTGTAATGGTTTCGATGGATTCAACGGGGATACCTATGAGAATTGAAAACCGGACCATTTGCCGTAATGAAAGGAGAAACATGATAATTGAAAAAAGGAGAACTACAACGAAAAGAAGTACTTTGTATTGGGCGATGAGTTCAGTTGAGGTTGCAGAAAATTGAATAAGTTCGTCAATTCCATTTGATGGGATTCGTAGTAATAATCCTAAGAGTACAAGCATTGATGATGTTAGAAATGTGGTAGCCATGATTAGATTTCTCATAGTTTGAACTGCGATGATGGTTTCATTTTGATTAATCATTCTTTTTACCCATTGGCTATAATATATATTCAATAGTCCTCTTTTTGCAGTTCCGGGTTTTTTAATACCATGCAATAGTTTAATGCTATAAATTAAGATACATAAAACAAAGATTGCAAATCCAATAATATTAATCAATAGACTTGAAAGCATATAATTTTTCAGATGATGATGAGTACTTAAATATTTTGTTTGATTTTTTTTGAATGTTCTTACAATATGGAATTGTTGTACCAACTTTTTATTATAATTCAACTAAAATTTATTTTTTTTTTAACCAATTTTTCCTATCTTATTAGCTAATTGGTATTTTTAACTTGTTTTTTCAAAAATTTTAAATAGATGTTTGTATTTACTATTTAGTGAAAAGGAGAAGCAAGGAGGGAAGGACAACATTTTTTTGTTGTAAGTTTGTCCCCTATATTACAACCTTTCCTCCTTACACCTTATTTTTATTATTTTTTAGTTGGACATGATTTTCTTGTTTTCTTTTATTTCTGGATTCATAAATCCATCTTTTTTGATCACAATCATTTGTTCGAGAAGTTGTGAATCAATGACATTTCCATCCAGATTAGTGTTGAGGATTTCATGGTATTGCTTTGCTTTTCTAAGGTTCTCAGCATAAAAGACGATCATGGAATCATAAATACCATGTAACCAAATGATGTCTTCAATGGTAATTTTTTGTTTTTTCGCGAGTTTTTCTAGTTTTCCTTTTACGATGTCTTCTTCTAATTCATTGTCAACTGGAAGGTGTTTGAGTTTAAGTAACAGAAGATATCCTTTCCGGTTCATTTTTTCATCGTTAACTCGAGCATGATAACCCCAGATTGTTTTAGTTTGTTCTAATCGTTTGATAATTCGCCATGCTTTTTGTCGGGAAAAACCGCATCGTTTTGCGATTCCACCAATGCTTGCATTCGCGTTTTCTTCAAGTGCTTTGATTACTCTTTGTTCATCCTTATGGATTTTTTCTCGACTACTTTTTGCCATTTTTATTAATCTCCTTTTTCTTTCCTTGAACTATAATCATGAATTTCCTATTCAATTTTCATGATTTAAAATCCCTTTTGTTTATTTTCTCACTTAATAGTAACTATCTTTTCATATTTATAGATGTTTTTATAATAGGTAAATTAAAGGTTTAAATATGGTATAAATGAATTTTTAGAGCAAAAAGGTAAAAAACCAATCACAATACCAATGCTCAAAGGACCTTTATGAAACAAACTCCACTTATTGCATTATTTATTTCAATCATCGGTGTTTCTTTTGCCGCAATCATTATCAGAACTTGTACTGCAAAACCCCTTCTTATCTCGTTCTACCGATTACTTTTTACAACGGTTCTTCTTCTACCAATACTCATCGTAATTCCTCGTTTTCGTAAACAATTAAAACAAATTTCTCTTAAAGAACTAGTATTGATGACGATTATTGGTATTATTTTAGCACTTCATTTTACTTTTTGGATTACTTCATTACAATTTACAAGTGTTGCTAGCTCAGTAATCTTAGTAACCGCTCATCCCATACTCGTGGGACCATTATCCTATATTTTTCTTAAGGAAAAAATTTCAAAAATAAACATCGCAGGTATTTTCCTATCGTTAAGTGGGGTATTCACCTTAGTGTATGGAAACTATAGTGGTGCATTTGATCAAACTTCATTATATGGAAACATCCTTGCTTTTTTAGGTGGTATTGCGGCAGGTTTCTACATATTGGGCGGACGATATATGAGAAGAACCGTTTCTGTAATTATTTATGCAATCATGGTTTATGCTATCTCTACCATTGTTCTCCTTGGATTCATTGGTTTTTCAGAAACTACGTTATTTTCTATAACTACTAAGGATTTATTACTTATCCTTCTTATGGCTATTGTTTCTGGAATCGGCGGTCATACTTTATATAATTGGTCATTAGCTCATATTCGCGCTTCACTTGCTTCTGTTGCTCTTTTAGGAGAACCAATTGGATCTGCAATTTTAGCATTGTTAATCCCTTGGATAAATGAAATTCCTACAATTTGGACGCTTATTGGTGGAGGAATCATTCTAACTGGTGTTTATTTAACTGCTAAAGAAAAAAAGGAAATACTTGCTTAGATATGTGTAAGATAGGTGTCTGGAAACCGGTTAAGAAGATGTTGACACCACTGTAATTTTTTTTGTTTTAATAATTGATTTTTGTTTTTTTGAAATGAATAAAAACCTGCTTTATTTTTACAATCAAAGCCTGCAAGAATTATTTTTTTTGCATGAAAATACGCTGCGAAAAAAACACTTCGATCCCCATCAGTAAATCCGCCAAAGTTTTTCACATAGTTATAACTGCTTGGATTAGTTTGAACTGTACCAAGATAAGATCCGTTTATACGTGGGATTGTTTGCTGAATTATGTTGATATTATCTGCATGAGCATGTATTACTAATATTGCTTTTTTTTCATTTGCTCTTAGCTGATCAGATATTATTCCATCAAGATCTGTAATGATGATATC
>JAGXLH010000110.1 GCA_018334795.1 Thermoplasmatota archaeon | reverse complement strand
CTTTTTTGGTATTTGTTTGTTATGTCTGGGTGATGTTTATAGTGAGTTGTGTTGATTGTTTTCATAACCTTTTACGCTCATATTGAAGAAGTAAAATATAATCACTACTATAAATAATTAATTGACGGTTTTAAGATCAGAAAATTACGGTCAAACCAATCTAAATAATTTGAGTACTAGACTAAAAAAATATTTTTTTAATTTTAAAATAAAAACATTTATCCCTATTTTATATGAAAGTATTTTATAAATAATTATTATTTAAAACAAAATAAAAAATATGTCATTCTTTAGATAAAAAAACAATCAAATCAATAGATCATAACAAGGATTTTAAACATATGGTTAATTATATAATTTCATCTTATGAAAATAAACACTCCTTTGATACAAAAAATTATACAAAAAATCCCTATCAAATATATCACACTCTTACTCTCAATTACCGGTGTGATATTTCTCTATGCACTTTCACTATCCCAACAACCAATAATACTATCCGATCTTAACTCAATAGAAGATTATGAAGGAAAAGAAGTTACCCTTACAGGAACCATAACAGAACACACCACCACAAGTTATGGAAGTCAACTTATTACTATTCAATCCAATTCAACACAACTCATCGTTTTTTCAGATGAACCACTCACCGTACACTCAGGTGATATTTTCCAGGGAACCGGAACCATACAAGAATACCAAGACACTTGGGAACTTGTCCTTTCAAATCCTAAAGCAGCAACTATTCTTTCCACTTGGCAAAACACAACAACACACATTAAAGATTTAGCAGAACATCCACAACACTATCTCAACATACCACTGAACACCACCGGCATTATTGACCACATTTATGAATCAATAGTCTATCTCAGAGATGATACTGGAAACTACACTATACCATTTTTACCTGAAAACAACATAATTCCAGATCCTGGCACCCAGGTATCCGTTCAAGCAACACTTACCTACGATGCCACTCATCTTCGATATATTCTTAATGACTGTAATGTAATTCCACAAGAAAAGACAAACCAGGAGGGATAATAACAATGATTCTTCCTTTTGCTCTGCTAATCGCCTTTTGCATAGTTGGTGTAGCAACAGGGATTCTCACCGGTCTTCTCCCCGGTTTACATGTTAACAACATAGCACTCATTTTACTCACCATCTCACCAGCAATTATTGCACTTCTTAAACCATTAGAAAGTGCTGGGATCACCACAACCTTTACACTCATCCTCATCGCTGTATTCATCATATCAGTTTCAATATCTCACACATTCCACGACACAATTCCTACTACTTTCCTCGGAGCGCCAGATGAAGATACTGCCCTATCTGTACTACCGGCTCATAGCCTACTTCTAGAAGGAAATGGATACGAAGCAGTCTACCTTTCAGCAATGGGAAGCCTTGGCGCGATTTTTACATCTCTTCTTTTGCTCTATCCCATCCGTTATCTAATTGGAAACCCGATACATGGATATGAAACACTCCAAGGCATCATGTTCTATGTTCTCCTCTGCATCACTATTCTAATGATTGGAACAGAAAAAGCACGAATACCTGAACACTCAAGAAAAAAACTCCTTCCAACATTCACAGGCATGGGATTTGCACTTTTTGTATTCATTCTTTCAGGAATATTTGGAATTATCATCTTAGAAATGACCGTTGAATCACCTATCGGATTAAACTCACCTGTCCTTTTCCCCGCATTATCTGGCTTATTCGGACTGCCAACATTACTAACTTCATTAGCAACAAAACCCTCAATTCCAAAACAAATCATCAAGGAACCACAATTAGATAACCAAACGAAAAAAGATAGCACGCTATCAATACTCACTGGGTCATTTGCTGGTTTACTCGTTTCTATTATCCCAGGTATAACCTCAGCAACAGGAACAATTCTTGCGATGAACGCACGAGGAGAATCAAACTCTCGTCAAACCATAGTCACACTCTCAGCTGTAAACACTGCTTGTGCATTCTTTGTGGTTGCTGTCCTCTTCATTATTCTTAGATCAAGAAGTGGAGCAACACTAGCAGTAATGGATTTGATTGCAATCAAAGAATGGAGCACAGCCCTGATGCCGAACAATCTTATCTATTTACTCATCGCCTTACTTCTCGGTGGCACTCTTTCCTTTTTTTCAACAGCTGCAGTAGGAAAAATTTTCGCTCGATTCTTTCACAAGATACCCTATCAAAAAGTAGTACTTGCAACCATTCTTCTCATCATAGTCCTTGTCTTCCTCTTCACTGGATTACTCGGAGTTCTCATCTTATTTGTTGCAACATTTATAGGACTTCTTACCGTACAATGGGGTGTAAGACGAAGTCATGCAATGGGTGTGCTCTTGCTTCCCATCATGCTTTTCTTTTTTCAGATGTAAAAATCAACTTTTTCAAGGGAGCAATTAAATCAGTGATATCACAATCATGTTTTTTAGCAAAAAAAACCGCAGCAACCTCTAACAAAATCCTTTTCTTTTGAGCAATACGTTCAATATTATCATTGATTTCCTGATTAGATAGTTCTGTGTTCTTTTCCAACCGTTTGACTACAAGCGTCATTACATCTTCAATAGACGATGAATTCTTTGTTGAACTCTGTTCTTTAAAAACCGTTTTAGATGGTTTAAAACCGGTTGGAATAGTTACCTCATCAAATTCAAAGGACGGTGTTACCCCCTGGTTTTTTTCAATAAGTAATTTATTAGAAACCGCTTGTTTCACAAAGGCCTTTGCTTCCTTTGGAGAACACCATTGAAACTCCATAGAAATTGCAAGATATATATCTGAAGCAGGTAATGTTTTTTTCCCACTTCGCTTAAAAATAAATGCTAATACTTGTTTTGCTTCATCAGTTACCTTACTCATAGTGAATCAACCATCTGAGCACTATCAACAATTACTGTTTCTAAATCAAACAATCCCCATTCTTTCTCGTGTTTCTTCATTGGATCAAATATTAAAATATTATCCACTGGATAAGAGGAGATCATTGTTTTGATTTTATCCCTAATACCAAAGGATAACGGATTAGATAAACGATCTAGATTAAATATGATACCATCTGCATTAGAAAAAAGAAGGGATACATCTTTTTTATTTCGATTTACTTGAAGTGGATTAAACCAAACATATATCTTACTTTCTGAAATATCGCGAATACTTCGAAAATCTATTTCTTGCCAAATACCCGGTCTTAACACCATAATATCTGCACCTGCAAGTAACACATCCACAACATCTCCAACATGATGACAACCCGCATCAACAATAGTATCAAACCATCGATGTGCATATTGATGAAAAGATAGCGAAGGACGGTTCTTTTTAATTCCTGCAGTATCAAGAATATATGCCGAAGACACTGTTCTTTTATCCGTATTTAAATCTGTGAATAAATCAGCGATTTGTTTTGAATTCCTGAACTGATCCGTTTGCAATAATGGAATATATTTCATACTCATTTCACATTATAAAAACACTATTGATTTGTTAACTGTTTCTATACAAAAAAAATAAAAAAAGGGAGAATTATGCGGTTGCTACCGCAATGTTTTGTTCCTTTTCAGAAACATTAATCCTTGTTTTTGCAACCGTATCTGGGTTTAATGAAATACTATCGATTCCCTGCTCAACCAGAAACTCTGCAAACTCTGGAAAATCAGATGGAGCCTGGCCACAAATACCAACTTTTCTTCTAGGTGTATGATTATGAGCTGTTTCAATAACTTGTGAGATCAATCGTTTCACTGCATCATTTCGTTCATCAAAAATATGAGCCACTAAATCAGAATCCCGATCTAAACCGAGTGTTAATTGGGTCAAATCATTTGAACCGATGCTAAACCCATCAAAAATATCTGCGAATTGATCTGCTAAAATCACATTAGATGGAATCTCACACATCACATACACTTCAAGATTATTTTCACCTTGTTTCAACCCATATTCATTCAACACATCAATGACCTTTCGCCCTTCTTCAGGAGTTCGACAGAAAGGAATCATTGGTTTCACATTGGTTAGACCCATTTCATCCCGAACTTTTTTCATTGCCTTACATTCCAAACCAAAAGCTGGTTTATATTTCTCATCATAATATCGAGATGCACCACGCCAACCAATCATAGGATTATGTTCCTCTGGTTCATACAAAAAACCACCAACTAGGTTTGCATATTCATTGGTTTTAAAATCACTCATCCGAACGATAACATCATTTGGATAAAACGCTGCAGCAATCTTAGCAATACCTTGCGCTAATGTTTCAACAAAAAACGTTACCTTATCATCGTATGCCGCACTTTTTTTATCAATGGTTTCAATAACTTTTGCAATCTTTGGATTATCCTCAGTTATTTTCTTTAACTTTTCATACTCAAGCAACGCCAACGGATGAATACCAATATGGGAATTAATAATGAATTCCTCACGCGCAAGGCCTACGCCATCATTTGGAAGTTGGGCTTGCTGAAAGGCTTTTTCTGGAATTGCAGCATTCATCATAATCTTTGTTTTTGTTTCTGGAATGGTGTCAAGTTTAACGGTTTCCACATGATACTTTAGATTTCCTTCATAAATATTACCCGTTCCCTGAGAACAATCAACGGTTACTTCTTGGTGATTACTCAATCGTTCTGAAGCATCTCCTGCCCCGATCACACAAGGAATACCAAGTTCTCGGGAGATAATAGCTGCATGACAGGTTCGGCCACCACGATTAGTAACAATCGCACCAGCTATTTTCATAATTGGTTCCCAGTCAGGATCGGTCATATCAGTAACCAAAACTTGTCCTTCTTTGAACTGATGAATATTTGCTGCAGATTCAATAATGTTGACCTTTCCTTGGCCAATCTTACTTCCTACGGCTTCTCCTTGAACTAAAAGGTCTCCTTTTTCTTCTAAAACATATGTTTCAAGGACTGCAAAATCCTTTTGAGAATGAACGGTTTCAGGTCGAGCTTGCACGATGAACAAATCACCAGTTTTTCCATCTTTGGCCCATTCGATATCCATTGGTTTACCATAATGGTCCTCAATGATCATCGCCCACTTTGATAATGTTAACAGTTCATCATCATTGATTACAAATTGATTTTTGTCTTCCTCAGAAACTTGTTCCT
>JAGXLH010000109.1 GCA_018334795.1 Thermoplasmatota archaeon | reverse complement strand
TCTCAATAGGTAAAACATTTCTTAATACTATTTTTACTCGCTGGTATTCTCTATCGCTTATTTTACCTAAATTAACCGTTCTGCTGAAACAAAAATCCTTATTTGCCGTAACAGTAGTGTCATAAATGAAACTATTGTAATCGCCTTCAAAACGGCAGAAACCTTTATTATTTGTAGTTAACGTTTCTCTATGATTATATCCACTTTTTAATACTACCGTTGCATGATCAACAGGTATTTTTCGTTCTGAATACGTTACATATACATCTATTATTTCATTAGGACATGAACAACTATTTGATCTATATAAGTCATGATTCATATGATTTCCAATTACCTGGGTTGAAAACGCAGACCCTAAGAAAATAAATATTATAATCAAAACTATCGCTTTTTTCAAATAACCTCCTTCCATATTTAATTCCTCCTTATGTAAATCTGCCTCCCATTATACAGATTTATTAAAGCAAATGTTTAAAAATTATATAAAACTTTCGAAAAAAAATATTATATGTGTAGTCCTAAAAATATTATATTAAAATCCTTTTTCAAAACCGGACGATTCCCTTCTAGTGAAAACCACTTACCAAGCCACTTACTCGGGTTCGAATCCCGGTATCCTCATACATTTCAGAAAAAAGAAAGGATAATATGTTTGAAGTTGAGATTCTGCTCAAACATCTGCATTAACCAGGGATGCACATGAATTTTTGGCATTTTTACTTCGAGTGTTGACCAATCGCTTTCTCCTTCATATTCATCTTTTGCTTTTGCTTTGATAACATAGGTGTCTTTTTCTTGCCAAGTATGAGATACAAACAATGATTCTCCTGAAGGAAGGGTTCGTGTCCATCCCTCTGTAGTTCCATCACCCCAATCGATAAAATATGATATTTCAGAACCTTGAGCATCAGTTGATACAATTTCATATTCATAACTTATGCCTGACTCCCCCTGAATTGATCCATCAATCATTGGTTCGCTGGGTGGCATATTACCAATCACTGTTAGTTTATCTGAAAAACCAGTTTGACTTCCAACTAAATCCTCAGCTAAAACAGAGATATTATAAGGACCAGTGGACACAAATCCGTATTCAATAATTGATGATGTTGAAGATGGAGTATAATCAGTCCATTTATCAACATATTCATCACCATTAAAATCCCATCCATAACGAACCGGATCATCATCTGGATCCATTGTTTGAGTTGAAAATTCATAAATCACTCCTACGTTACATACACCTGGTCCCAGTGGTTTTTCTGGAATGCTTGGTTCAGTGTTTCCAGATTTAAACGGAAGTTCCTCCTCTTTCCAATCAGTAAGTCCACCAAGCATATTATACACGGTACCATTGAAACCTCTACTTGTGATAATGCTTGCTGATGTTGCGCTTCGCCCACCAGATTTGCAATAGACAATGATATCATTGCCATCATAAAGTTCTAAGAACTGCTGGAATCCTTCTTCATCTACAATGTGATCTTTCTCAAAATGTCTTGGATATTCAGGAAAGGGAGTGTCTATACGGCTTGAAGTCCATTCATCATCAATTCGAACATCTATAGGTAACTGTATTCCATTAGATGTAGTTGAAAGAAAATCCCAGGCTTCATTAACTGTAAGATCAATGTACTCCACTTGTTTATCTGTTATTTCTTTTTGTGTTGATAATGATGTGATGTCTGTAGAAATCCCTGATGGTGCAATAAAGCTAGTTGCCAAAAATAATGCCAGTAAATATTTATAACAATTTATTATTTTCATTTTTATCCCCAAATATTTTAATAATCTCCTTTTAATTTAATTATAATATATCCATTAAAGTTAATAAAACTTTAGTTCTTCAATTCTTAACTAAAAATCAAATCATAAATCAAGGGTTACATGAATCATAAACTCTTTTAACAAAAAGATATTCACCAATATCTATGAGTCAAACATATCTATTATTAATAAGCAATTCAACATTACATGGCAGTGGATATCTCGATCATTGCGCCGAAGAAATACAATCTTTTCTTAAAAACCATTCAACTGTTCTATTTATTGCCTATGCTCGTCCTGGTGGAATAAGTCATGACGAATACACTAAGGTAGCAAAAGATCGTTTTGAAAAAATGGGAAAAAACCTTCATGGAATTCATGAGTTTAAGGATAAACAACAAGCAATTTCAGACCATGAGGCCGTGTTCATCGGTGGAGGAAATACGTTTGTATTGCTCACTATGCTTTACAAAAACAATTTAATTGAACCGTTAAAAAACGCTGTAAAAGACGGAATGAAATATATCGGAACTAGTGCTGGGTCAAATGTTGCTTGTCAATCCATTAAAACTACTAATGATATGCCAATTATGTATCCTCCATCTTTTAACGCACTTGGACTTGTTCCATTCAATATCAATCCACATTATATTGATCCAGATCCTTCTACAAAGCATATGGGTGAAACCCGGGAGAAACGCATTCAAGAATTCTTCGTATTCAACGACATCCCGGTAATTGGCCTTCGAGAAGGAGCTATAATTCATTGTAAAAATGATTCGTACACAATCAAAGGAAAATATGGCGCCAGAGTGTTTACAAAAAACAAAGAACCAATCGAATTGAAAACTGAAGATGCCATCGATTTATAAGATTGATTGATGGGGCTTTTGGCCTGTTTTACAGGGAAAACGACCGATTAAGTATCGTTGCCCATCTAAATCATGAGAAACAACAAATCTAATTAAAATAATGTTTGTTGTTTTTTCATTTCTTTAATGGGTTCAAATTTTTTTAGCATTGATTCAATCCGTTTTTCACTAAATTGATATTTCTCTGAAAGAAAATAAACGAGTTTTTGTTCATCTGGTTGAGACCAAGATAATTCATAATCATCAGTTGTTTTTGGATTTAAAAACATAGACCTGATTTTTTTGATTTTTTCAAAAGTGGGTGCTTCATCACTTCCAATCGTTGAAATAACATTTTCAATATTTCCATTTTTTTTAATCAGTTTCAAACTTTTTTTCGGACCAATCCCTTTGATTCCTTCATTAAAATCCGTTCCCATCAAAATTGCCATATCAACCAGTTGTTTTTGTGAAATACCAAGTTTATCAAGGGTTTGATTCAAATAAATTCGTTCAGGATGAACCTTTACATACGCTTTTTTTCCAGGAAGTTTCCGTTTGGACGAACTGGTTAGATTACGAATCAATACGGGAGAACCAATAAGTAAACAATCAAAATCTTGTGATCCGACACCATACGCATCTCCTTTCCTAACCATGTAACTAGCTTGAGCTTCTCCTTCTTCTGGAGCTTGTACATAGGGGATTCCTAGGATTTCAAGTAATGTTTTACTTTGCGCTACGATTTCTTCGGTAACTCTACTTGTTTGCTGTGCTTTCACTCGTGCTTTTGCCGTATCTCCCTTCTCCAAAGCATCTTTCCAATCTTTTTCAGCTTGCAATCGTCTTCTATTCCGTTCATCAATGGTTTCTTGTTTTAACTCATGAGGTTTACCATCAAAAACATAGACTGGTTTTATTTTATTTTGAACAAGATTAGCAGATCGGTAAAACAATCCCGATAGATGAGACGTAATTTTTCCATCAGCATTTTTTAAAGCGGTTCCATCACGTTGTCTAATTGTTGCAAGGAATTGATGAAGGACATTATATGCATCAATGACAATAATTCGGTCATGCAGGTCTTTAAATGAAATCTGTTCTGATGGAAATAAGGATCCTAATTTAACACCCATGCCAACCACTAAACAGTATCATTTCCTATTTAAAAAATAGTTTGGTATGAATATGCTAAAACGATAGATTTAAAGGAGAAGTAATTATTCGGATGAATTGATGAAACGAGATCTTATTTCAATGTTAGATGTAAAAGAGGATTTACTTGACATTATAAACCTTGGAATTGATTTAAAAAAGAAATCAAAAAACGGAAAAGATACCTCTCTTTTATCAGGGAAAACCTTAGGGATGATCTTTGAAAAATCAAGTACCCGTACCCGAGTTTCTTTTGAGGTTGGCATGGAAAAACTTGGCGGTCATGCATTATTTCTTTCAAAAAATGATATTCAACTCGGCCGAGGTGAAACCATTGAAGACACAGCTCTAGTGCTTTCTCGCTATGTTGATTTGATTATGTATCGAGCGATGAGCAATAAAGCCATGAAAGAACTAGCAACTAACGCAACCATTCCTGTTATTAGTGGTCTTGATGACATAGAACATCCCTGTCAAGTTATTACTGATCTTATGACCATTAAAGAACACAAAGGAGAACTCAAGGGACTTAATTTTGTGTATCTTGGTGATGGGAAAAACAATATGGCAAATTCATATCTACTTGGATGTGCAATGGTAGGGATGAACGTAAAAATCGTTTCACCAAAGAAATATTGGCCAGATGAATTCTTTGTTGATGAAGCAAAAAAATTTGGGGTAACCATCGAAGTAAGTGATACCGTTGAAACTGCAACAGATGGCGTAGATGTTGTTGCAACAGATACTTGGGTTTCAATGGGTGATGAAGAACAAAAACAACAACGTCTCAAGGATTTCAAAGATTATACAGTAAACAAAGATCTTATGAGTAAGGCAAAATCTGATGCAATCTTTATGCATTGTTTGCCTGCGTATTATGATTACGAGGTCACTAAAGAAGTTGCCCATGGACCGCAATCAGTAATTTTTGATGAAGCTGAAAATCGTATGTGGGCTCAAATGGCTATCATGGTAACGTTAGATAAATCAATTTAGAAAATAATTTTTTTTCCTTTTTTTTCAACTTTTTTTGTATCATTTTATTTAAGAGAGGATTTCATTGAGTTGATCTGTTTTCGCTGCATATTTTATTTCTTGAGCAATACGTTTCCCTGTGGAAAGGCCGGGTTCAATTAAATCTGAGTATGGTGATCCATTCACGTATGGATTTGTTCCAGCAACGATTCGAGCGCTGATTTCAAAGACTTTGAATTCAAGATTTTCAGTTACTACTGTTTCTAAACAAAACGAGCCAATGATACCGCCAAAGAGGTCTAATGATCGTTCAACTACTTGTTCTCCCATTTTAAAGACTTTAGGAAGTAATGATTCTCGAAGGACAATAGGAATATTACCCGTGACCACAAAAGTGGGATGAATGCC
>JAGXLH010000020.1 GCA_018334795.1 Thermoplasmatota archaeon | reverse complement strand
ATAATATCCCTGAAGGACTGTATGTATCAATATCAGGAGAGAAAGAATTCACGTCAATTCAAGAAGCAATAGATCAGGCACCGGAAAATTACACGGTGTATGTTTTCCCTGGAAAATATAATGAAACGATTATTATTAATAAGACCATTAATCTAATTGGAGAAGATCCAGAAAAAACGATAATCGATGGAAGGTCTCTTGGTGATGTAATAACCATTACAAATTCTGAGAAATGTAACATAACTGGTTTTACCATTCAAAACAGTGGATCAAATGGTGCGGGAGTAGAAATTAAAACGCAAAATAATAACATTAGCAACAATATCATTAAGAACAGCTACAATGGCATTCATAGCAATAGGGCAAATTATAATTCTTTTTTCAATAACACGTTACTATCGAACAATAATTATGCTATCTATATTTACAATGCAAATTATAACACGGCAGAAAAGAATATTTTTAGCGATAATTCATATGGGATGAGAATTAAGGGATCACGAAATAATAAAGTGATTAGTAATTATTTCAAAGATAATGATCGAGGAATGTATTACTGCTGCGGTGCCACAAGTAATGTTGCCTATCACAATACGTTTATGAATAATAGTATTTGGAATGCAAATGATTATGTTGCAGGAAACACCTGGTACAATGAAGGTACATCAAAAGGAAATTACTGGGATGATTATAACGGTATAGATGAAGACAACGATGGAGTTGGAGATACAGCATATAACATCACTTCGGATGGGTCCAAACAGGATAAATATCCACTTATGAACCCAATTCATAACTAACAAAAAAAGAGTATTATCCAAAATCAAGAATCTTAGAAACTACTCATATAAAACAGATTGTAATGTATTACATTTAAGTACATGAACCTGCATTAGGACATCTCGAAACATAGGTTACGTCAAATTACTTTTACAATCCTCTTAGCGGGGTGGGGTAGCCAGGAGATCCCGACGGGCCCATAACCCGTAGATCAGTGGTTCGAATCCACTCCCCGCTACTTTTTTTAATCCTCATAACATAAATAACAGAATACAATTCATTTTCTTTATCTTATGAATAAAAAAACACAGCGATTTTGGGAGATAGATGCAGTACGAGGTATCGCTGTTGTCCTGATGATTGTGTATCATATCTTGTTTGATTTAAATTTTTTAAATATTTTTTCTCTTCCGTTACACAATCTTTTTTTTCGATTATTTCTTTATCCAATTGGCACGCTATTTTTACTAGTTGTAGGTATCTCTTTAGTGTTCAGTTATAAACAATATATTCAAAAACAAAATCAAAAACCTCCATTTTCAAAATATTTGAAACGAGGAGCAATTCTGTTTTTTGTTGGATTACTCATTACATTATTAACTTGGATTTATCCACATGATGGATTCATTGTTTTTGGTGTTATCCATTGCATTGGAATTTCGATAATTCTATCCTATCCTTTTATTTCAAAACCAAATATCTCTTTACTCCTCGGTTCTTTTTTTGTGATTCTTGGAATATATTTTTCGATGATTACGATTTCAAATCCATACTTTTTTTGGATTGGATTGAAAACTACTTCGTTTTACACCTTGGATTATTTTCCATTACTTCCCTGGTTTGGCGTTGTTCTTATCGGTCTTTTTTTAGGACAAAAAATTTATCCAAAATTACTGCTAAAATATAGAACGCAACAACACATACCTACTGCTTTCATGCCAATTTCATTTATTGGACGATATTCGCTTATTATTTATCTTGTGCATCAACCAATCTTGTTCGGCTTATTGTTCATTTTGTTTTCCTAGAGTCATGAATAAGTAAGATTTTTAGAGACAAAATCAACTCCAGATCCTTTTTTAATACATCCAACCTGTTGAACATCATACTTTGATTTGTTTTTCAAGATTTTGAGTGCTTCTTCTTTCACCTGTTCAGGAACAATGATTGCAAATCCCATTCCCATGTTAAATGTTTGATACATCTCCTTGTCTTCGACATTGCCGGTTTGTTGTAAAAATGAAAAAATATCTTGTGGTTCAAACGGATTGTCAATATGGTATTGAACAGATTTTTTAAGGCGGTTGAAATTACGTAATCCGCCACCGGTGATATGAGCTAAACCATGGACTTCGACCTTTTTTAATAATGCTAAAATTTCTTTTACATAAATTGCAGTAGGGGTGAGCAATACTTCACCAATGCTTTGATTTGGATATAACTCGTTAGGAAAGTTATCAGTATATGATAATGAAGATTCATCAATGATTTTTCTTACCAGTGAATACCCATTTGAATGAATCCCAGAACTTTTCAATGCAATGATTGCATCGCCTGGAGTAATTTTTTCTCCTGTAACAATCTGATCTTTTTCAACATATGAAAGTGCAGTTCCTGCTAAATCAAAACCATTAATTACCTCGGGTAAAGAAGCTGTTTCACCACCAATAATTGAAACATTGGCAAGTTTAGCAGCAGTTTTTAATCCTTTTCCAATCTCTCTGGTGAATGTTGGATTTGGGGAATCTAACGCAAGATAGTCAACAAAAGCTAATGGTTCAGCGCCTACACAGATAGCATCATTGACATTCATTGCCATACAATCAATTCCTACGGTATCCCATTTTTTGAGTTTAGATGCAATTAACACTTTACTTCCAACACCATCAGTACATAATACTAACGCGTATTTTCCAAAAGAGATCATTCCAGCATAATGACCACCCAGAGGAGACCCTATGCCTTCTCTTGTTTGTTTCATTTCGCCGATAAGTGCTTTAATAGCAATTTCTTCCTGGTCAATATCAACACCACTTTCAGCATACGTCATTTTTTTCAAGGAACTCACCTTCAACTCCTGAAAGGATACATAGAACTAATTGTGATAAAGTTTTTGAAGGATAATACCTTTAATTAGTAAAGAAATAATTCATTTTTATGAGGAAAAAAAGATGTTGGTTTTTATTAATCAAAAATCTCTTCTTATCTTACGGTGATGATTTTGAAAGAAACAGTATCTGATATTGGTGAACGAGCGTTAATTAAAATGGCTTCATCCATTTACAAAGAACATAATAATTCTGTTGATTTAACTGATGATTGTGCAATTATTCCTATTGCTGATGAATATATTCTTTCATCTTCAGATATGATTTCAGAAAAAACGCATGTTCCTCATGGAATGACTCCATGGCAGATCGGATGGTTTACTACTGCGATTAATCTGAGTGATATCGCTGCAAAAGGTGGTAATCCCGTTGGTATTCTATTATCGGTTGGTATGCCTCCAACGTACCCCGTTTCGTCTTTTTTAGATTTGATAAAAGGGGCTTCATCTTGTGCAACCCGTTATAACACTTCAATTATTGGAGGTGATACAAAGGAAAACGATCACTTGGTGATATCTGGTACTGCGTTAGGAAGAGTACATAAAGATTTTTTTATGTCTCGAAAAGGAGTACAATCAGATGATGTTATTGCAGTTACCGGAACGCTTGGTAAAGCTGCTGCGGGTTTTCATTCATTAAAAAATCAAAAAAAATCAGGGGAAATAAATGCTTTATGCGAACCAAATCCTCGTATTATTGAAGGGAAAAAATTAGCTGAAACGGGATTAGTTCATAGTTGTATGGATCTATCAGATGGTCTTTCTTCATCGCTTTATCAGTTAGCTGAACTGAATCATGTTGGTTTTGAAATACAAAAGGAAAAATTGCCTATTTCAAAAGAATTACTTGTCATTTCATCACAGGATCCAACCGTGGATGAGTTATATTTGTCCTTGCATTATGGTGGTGATTATGAATTATTATTCACTGCTTCTGAAAAAGACATTTCATTATTTAAGAAAAAGTTGGATGAGATAAATGTTCCATTAACTGTGATAGGAAAGGTTATCTCTGGAAAGGAAGCGGTTTTTATTTGTGATTCTAATGAGAATAATGAGATATTGCCGAACCTTGGATACGAACATTTTACGAATAAATAATGGATATCATTCAATTTTTTTTGGAGTGAGGTGTAAAGGAAGTTATTTAAATAATAACTTATAGAATAATATTTAGACGTCTATGAAACCTAAAATCATTGTTTTTTTGACTATTATTCTTCTGTTGCTTTCCTTATTCGCGGGATGTTTGGATGAAGATACTGAAAAAAATCATCCTCCAGAAGTTTCCTTTTTGTATCCTGAAAATGATCAAATAGTATCAGATATTGTGAAAATTACAGGTCGAGCTAGTGATGTGGATGGTGAAGGACATGTTCAAAAAGTTGAGGTAAAGATTAATGGAAGTGACTGGGTTGAAGCTGAAGGAACAGATACTTGGTCATATGATTGGGTGACGTATAAAAGCCGTGAAGGTAATGTGCCAATATATGCCCGTTCTTGGGATGGAGCAGTTTATTCAGACATTGCTGAAAGATCAGTTATCGTAGATAATGCGATTGCAACGGATTCTAATGAACATCGATGGGCTGTATTTGTGATTTCAGCTAATTTTGCTGATAAAAATGAGACAAAACTGGGTAATGGCGGATTACTTCTAGCTGAGGAAATGGCTGAATATTATATTGAGACTTTGAATTATCCAACGGATAATGTTTACATTTTGTTTGATGATGGCTGGATTCGAGATGATAACGGGTATGGGAATCGTATTGAAACTCTTGAACAACGACCCCATACGTATGATATTACCTATGGTGGTGCAACTGAGCAAAATGTGAAATCTATTTTGTATCATGTTGTTGAAGAAGCGAATCAGTTTAGTGATAGTGAAGTGTTTTTGTGGTTCGCAGGGCATGGTTGGGGTGATGAAAATAATCAAATCACTGGTGGAAAAATCCTTGAAAGGAGTGCTATTTTCTTATGGGATGATGTATTCACTGATCGTGAGCTTGGGGATATTTTATACAGTCTTCGTTCTGATGAAACATGTATCATTGTTGATGCTTGCTTTAGTGGTGGTTTTGCTGATAAAACTATTTTGAATTTTCCAACATTGTTTTTGCTAAATTCAGGAATACCGGGTTCTGGTAGAGTGGTGATAACTGGTGCGAGTAAATTTAGACCAGGTTATGCAAGTACTACCCGTGGTCCTCTTTTTACCCTACTTTGGTTTGAGGGGTTATTATCAGGTGAAGCCGATGGATTCCGTCCGGGGTTGTTGTCTACTGGTAAACCTCCTAGATTTGGGATGTCCAAGGATGGCGATGTATCTGTTGAAGAAGCATTTTATTATGCTCGGTATGTTTTGAAAAATGATGAGAATTTAGATGATTATGATGGTATGGAACCGCAAATAAATGATCAATATCCTCATCGCGGAAACCTGCGAAGTAAGGCTGAATTAGTATTGGGTGAATAATAATTATAAAAAATAAAACTATTGGTTTTGAATATTAATCATATGAATGGAGTTTAAATATTGATATTTCTCGATATGATGAAAAACTTTAATAAAGGAGTAAACATACTTATAATAATAGAAAAATAAAAATGTGCATAATTTATAAAGGTGTCTCAATGAATCTTAAGAAAAATGACAAAATTATTCTTATTGTTGGAGTAGTAATTCTTGTTGTAGCTGGTGCAGGTATTGCATTATATAGCGCTCCCTCTTCTGATGATACTACGATAGATACAGATCATACAGACATGGAGTATAAGTATACTTGGACACAACGCACAGGTAGTAAAACGATTGAATCTCCGATGGTTGACAAAGGAAGTCCTTTTGAAAGTTCTTATTCGATTGAGAGTACAAGTGGGTCTGTCTTAACACAAGTCATGATTAAAATTGACTGGGAAGACGATAACACATTTGGGTTACTGAGAACAAGAGGAGCCGATACATTAACTGTTGAGGTAAGTCTTGATGGAAAATCAAGAGATGAAACTTCTGAATTGGAAGGAAATCATTCATTCTCGTATAATGTCAATTCAATGCCAAAAGATGGAGCGGTGGATGCACCGAGTTCAAGTGAGGCAACATCTAAATTAAAAGAAGAATTTATGAATAAGAATATGGCAGATTTTGATGTTATGCTTAATATTGAGACTGGTGAGCCTTGGTGGAGATTATGGCAGAATTTCAAAGATAAAGGAAATACAGTTGATATCTCAGTTGAATATACATATTACACCCATGAACTCCTTGAACCAGAAGATGATGGCGATGATACCAAAACAACGGGCGATGATGATGGTGTTATTGTGAGTAATCATCAACTTGGAGAATTCTATGTTAACCTTGGCTATGGTCGAGGAATGATATAAAAAAATTGTCTTCAGAAGATATATCATTCGGTTCATTTTTTTCATTTTTTTAAATTTTAAATCGTAGTAATGCAGCGATGCCGCCTAATCCTTCTAGTTTTTTTCCTGCATCATGCATGGTGTTAATGATGATAAAATCGCTTTGTCTGTTGTCAGCTTCCTGAACTAATTTATCTCCTCTTTTGGTTCGTACTAAACTATCAGTAATGACTAATGTTTCAACGGCGCTTGCATCAATAGATCGATGAACATGATCGAAACCATAAGCAACGAGTCCATCTTTTTTTATTTCTTGAAACACGGTATCAACGATTTTAGTTTCACGAACAACTCTGTTTTCTTTAGCAATGTGTTCAACCACTCCTGATTTCATTGCTTCATGAACTCCATTCATCCCTGCATTACCTGTTGCATAACTTAAACATCCATCAAATAAAGAAGGATATTTATCCCGACCAAATGCTATCAGATGATCTCTAGCAAATCCAGGTCCGACAATAACCAGCGTGGTTTCCTCCGTCATCTTTTCTTTAATAATTTTAACGATATCTCCAAAATACTGTTTTTCTTTATTTTCAGATTCATATTGTTTCCCAGATTGATGAGATGCAATATCCGTAATCCATTGAACACCGCTTTGTCTGAGCACTGCAATGGTTGCTTCATCATTATCCAACGAAACAAATAACACAAAAGATTGACTGGTTTGTTTCACGGCTTCATCAAGTCGTTGTAATTCATGTTTTTTCCATTCTTCTTTGACAATAGTAAGTTTATCATTGTTATATGCAGTGACATTAAACGTATGATATGATCCAAGATCTTGCGGCCCTTCTTCGATGATACCATGAATACGTAGCCTATCAGAAAACTCATGAAATTTGACTTGTTCAACACGAACTCCAAGTTTCATACGTTTCTTAGATGATTTCTTCGTACGCACTTTATCTGTTGGTTGATCATCTGTTCTGAAGGTGACGGCTAACACTAAATCATTCGGCTGAATAACATTTGACAAATGCCAGATGTCATCAAGAGTTTCTGCCATCAATTTTATTTTATTATGATCTAAATCTTTGTGAATAATCTTCATTACGTTTACCCTACTCTTCTTCTCATTTTTTATGTTTTTGACGTTGAAATAATGCGGGATTCACCAGGTGGCAGGACTTTTTGAATTAAGGTTGGTGTTGAATTCAAGAAATCAGAGATTTCTTTTGCAATAGATGATGATTTCTTTGTTCCTGGTTCGATTATGACATAATGTTCACACCATTTTTTTATCGCAGAAGGAGGACCACCCATAATTTTTTTTGCTTCTTCGATATTGATAATTCCAATACCAATCTGCATTTTACATGTACAATAATTTCGTTTACCGCGAATGATAAATGCTCCTTTAGGAACAAACTCTCCGCTTTGAGGAGTTTTACTCACTTGATTTGGAAGAACCCAATATGCTTGAGCTTCAGCAAATTGCTTCCAAGATCTAGAGTAACAAGCTGAAAACGTGCATGCTTCCTGTACTGCTTCTTCAGAAAAATCCTTTGGTTTACCCTCGACATCTTTGTTTTTTAAAATACAGCTTGGAGCACCATGAATATCTGCATGGGCATAACGATCTTCTTTTTCTAAATGTTTTTTTATGAGTTGATCATTTGTTTTTGCATCTTTTCCTCCCAGGATGAGATTGCCATTGCTTGAAATGCACCAACGATATTTTTCAAACCAGAATTGTTTTTGTGATTTTTGCTTATTTTGATTTTGTTTTAACTGTTGTTGAATATGGTTTTCTTCTTGTTTTTCTAAAGAAGAAATTTTTTGTTTTGTTTTTTCTAAAGCATTAATTGCCCCTTGTTTCTTTCGCGCTAACTTTTTACTTTTTTTATAAGATAATTCAGCGTTCTCAGCAACGCTTTTTCGATAATCGATTTTAATGGGGGTTATATTTTTATGTTCGTCTGGTAAAAGAAGAGTGAGCAGTGGTGAATCCGGTGAATACTCTTTCACGATTTCTTTTTGATTGAGGATAGTTTCTAGTTCTTTTTTCGTAAGAAGTTTTCTGTTTTTTTGAATCTGTGAAATTAATTGTTCAATAGTTTGGTAGTGAAGATAAATGATGTCTCCCTGATGTTTCTTATCATGAATTTTTTTATCAAAATCCTTGATTGCTCTTTCTTGTTGTTTTTTTTGACGAATTATTTTTTCCTTCTTTTTTTCAAGTGGTGAAATTTTTATTTGTTGAGTGTTCACATCAAGATTTTTTTTGATGCCTTCAGAGAAAGAGGATAGTGCTTTATTTTCTTTATTTTTATAGATTGTAAATGGAAACGGGATAATTATTTTTTTATCATTATCAATGACTAATGTTGGAGAGAACTTATGTTCTTTAAAAGGTTGAAGAAATTGTTGTAACTGTGTATAGATTTGTTTTCTTTGTTCTACTGATAGATCTTCTGCTAGTGTTTCTTTTGGAATTGAAAGATGATTGCAGAATTCTTCAGCGTATCTTCCTCCTAAACTTAGTTTTACTGCGCAAGTACGAACAAGATCTGCATCACTTTCTTTAAGAAGTGAATCAAAATCTTTAAAAGAAATTGTAAATGGATTAACTTGACTTGGTGGTGGTTGATACATTATATTTGTTCTAATACTTCGTTGTGACCAATGTTGATGTTTCAATGGCATTAGGATTCGTCCATCTTGATTAAGCAGCATACTGTTACCATTTGGGATTAATTCAAAGAGAAGCGTGTACGTTTCTCTTTTTTGAATTTTTATTTTAATAATACGGTCAAATTCATGTTGTTCAATAGATGTAATTCTACCATTGGTGATGTGTTTTCTTAAGGTCATAGCAAAGGTGGTGGGTTTCATTGGTGTTTCAAAAGATTGATTAGTTCGGAAAAACACCCCATTTCTATTCGCATATAATATCTCTTTTTGTTTTGATTCCCTGTTGTTCACACGGATTATGACTACGTCATTTGAAAGTTGATATATTTTATCGATATAGCTACCAATGAGATCCTGTAATTCGAAAACGATTGTGTAAATGTCCAGTGCGGCAAGTTGTTGGTTCATAATCTCAACGGGTTTAAACCATCCCTTCTTTAAAAGTCCTTTCTTTCATTAGGTCTTTTTTAGTTTATCATTAACACTTTTTTTCTAATTTTCAATGAATCGACTTATTTTTTTCAGTACTTCGGAAAGTGGCCGAAATAAGGCTAAACAGAGATTTATTTGAAAATGTTGAAATTAGATCTCTCCTTATAGAGTATCAAAATTTTATGAGATGTTTTCTACTTTCCGAACTACTGTTTTTGTAGAAAATCATATTAATATGTCCGTCTATTACGTTGTTTAGAAAAAGAGTATTAGATTTTCATTATTGAGGTGGAATGATGGCTAAGAAAATTATGATTGTTGATGATAACCCTGATGTTATCTTCTCGGTTAAAAGTGGATTAGAAAACGTTACGGAAAATTTTCGCATCATTGGCGTTGAAAGTGGTGAGAAATGTTTAGAAATCTTGGAAACTGAAAAACCAGATCTCATTCTTTTAGATATCATGATGCCAGGTATGAGCGGTTGGAAAACCTTTGATAAAATCAAGGAGAATGAATCATGGAAAAAAATTCCAGTTGTGTTTTTAACTGCTCGAACTGATCGAGTAGCAAAAAATGCGGGTGGTTTCCTTGGTGAAGATTATGTGGAAAAACCATTTAACATCGAAGATTTAAAACTCAGAATCGACCAAGTATTAGAAGTCGATTCTGATGAAGAAACAAACGATTAACCTTTTTTTAATTTTTTTTTCTTAAGAAAAACTTATCTGAACCTTATTGTTACTGCGGTTCAGTGCTACGAGCATGTTATATGTTGTAATGACCACACCGTTATGTAATCTTCATTGTTCATACTGTGGGGGAAGTCTTCATGGGATGCCGGATGATATCTCGTATGATGTGGATTTATTGCAGAAACGAATTGCAAAAGATTCTGAATCTATCGTTGCTTTTTATGGTGGTGAACCCTTACTTCGCCCTAACGTAGTAAAACGATTGCTAAAAAAACTTCCAGCGAAGCATTTTGTGATAAATACGAACGGATATTTTGTTGAAAAAATCGCTGATGATCTCTCATCATTTGATACTATACTTCTTTCCATTGATGGTCGAAAGCATATTACTGATAATTATCGGCAACAAGGTTGTTATGACCAGGTATTAACAGCTCGTGATATCATTTATGACTCTGGTTTTCAAGGTGAACTTATTGCTAGAATGGCGGTGTCAAAAAATACTGATATTTATGATGATGTTACTCATTTGTTAGATCTTTTTCCTTTGGTTCATTGGCAGTTAGATGTGGTATGGAGTGCACTCTGGGAATTAGATGAATTTAAACAATGGGCAGAAGATAATTATAAGCCTGGTTTGAAAAAATTGATTGATGAATGGATTGCTGAAGTTAAAAAACAACGGATACCAGGTATCATACCATTCCGAGGTATTATGACTCGGTTACTTTATGATATCGCTGGTCTGCCATGTCAATCTGGTGATAACTCGATTTCAATAACAACTGATGGAAAGATTCTTGCTTGTCCAATTGCTCCAGATTACGAATGGAATGATCTTGGATCTCTTTCTGAAGGATTTCATCGTATCCATGTGCAAGATCCTTGCTTGGATTGTAATGTGTATTCAGTTTGTGGTGGAAGATGTCTTTTTGCTAACCGTGAAAGATTATGGGGAAAAGATGGTTTTGATGCGATTTGTGATGTGACCAAATATTTAATTTATGAACTTGAAAAATACACTAGTTTTTGTGAACCAATCAAAGAACGAATATGGTATCCGCCATTTAATAATACAACAGAGATCATTCCTTGATATTATATTCTTTAGAGTATTTTTCCTGTTCCCATATGATGAAGTTTTTTTGCGTTTAAATCAAGGATGAGAACGTGTTGATAAGAAAGATATGCTATTGGTCTTTCTGTTTTAATGCTGATGGATTCATCTGTTTTTTTCTTAAGGGAGATTGGAACGGTTTGAAGGCCTATGGTTGTATGATATTTACCCGTGTTTAGATTTGGATAAAAAGGATTTTTTGAAAAGGAAAGATTGATGGTAGATGATGTTTTTGCTGTTTCTTCTGAACAAAGCAAGTATCCTCGTTTTAAATCATCAACCTTAACTCCTTTTATTGCAAGGCCGACACGAGATCCAGCTGATGCGGCATCTACATCATTGTCTTGTATTTGAATTGATCGAACGATGATTTCTTTATTTAATGGGATTAATTGTAATTTATCATGTTTTTTTACCGTTCCCTGGTTCACAAAACCAAGAATGATTTCTCCTACTCCTTTAACATGAAATGAATGATCGATGGTGACTGCAACTGATGCTGTTTCATCTTTTTTTATATTTTGAGTCTGTAGATATTTCATGATTTGATGGACGTCTCGAGGCATTATTTGAAATGAACTTAGAGAAGTATCCTGGATCATTTTTTCAAGTTGGGTAGTATCCATGTATGGTTCGATGATAATGATCCCTTTTTTGATGTTTACAGAATCTAACATAAGTATAGTTTCGCCAAGTGCGGGTGTGATTTGTTCTGCAGAAACGATGGCAAAATCAATCATACCGATAATTTGGCTTTTTGGAATGATTTTATCTTCAACTGGATAAACAAAAGTAAAAATTTGATCGGCTGTTTTTCGATGAAAGAGGACCATATCGCTTTCTGTTGCTTTTTTCCCAAGGTCCTTTGCTAATGAGTCATCGTGAAAGATGCCAATGGTTAGTTGTTGCATAATCCTGCATCAACAGGGTTTACAAAAAGGTTATGTGGGATATATTAAGAAAATGATGGGCCCGGCCGGATTTGAACCGACGACCATCTGGTTATGAGCCAGACGCTCCGCCAGACTAAGCTACGGGCCCCTAATTGTTTTTCCCTGGCATGAATATAATAAGTAGTACAAAAATATATTGTGATGGTGCTAAAGAACATTTTGATAAATTCATCTTGCTTTCTATTTTTTTTAAAATGAATTTCAATTTTTTGTTTTTAAATTTTGTATTAAATGTATTAAACGGAGAAGAAAAGATTTACTTTTTTTTTAATGATATTTTTTTTATTCTTCTTCAAATGATTCCCAGAATGATTGTACTTCTTTTCCTAGTGTGTCTTCCCAGGAAATTGTCATAAAATCATAATCTTCTGAGAATTCTTTTGGTTCAGAATCTGATTTTTCTATAAGTTTTTGTTTCATATTTATTTCACTTCCCTTACCATCTTTTTTTGTTTCATGTTAGTCTTTGTCAAAAAGGGTATTTATATGTGGTGAGGTAAAATTTCAAAATGACAAAATATCAGAAAGATCGATACAAAAATTTCTTAATGATTTAACCCCATAACCGGTACCAAGGGGAGATATGAAACCATTAAACACATTGGCCCGATATCCATTCCTAAAAGATGCAAAAACGTATGTGAAAAACCAAGGCATAGCCGTAACAGAGCTTATAAAAGACCCTTTATATGATCGAGCTCGAAGCATTGCCATAGAACGAGTAGAACATGCATTTGAACACAAAGATGTCGGTGTGAGGCAACTTTCAAAGGAATCTGATTGTATCATGGAATTATTCTCATATCCTCTCTCTCGAATGATCACTTGTTGTATCAATGATTCTTATTTTACAAGACGATATGCACTTGGAGAGGCCGTTAGATTTTATAAGAACTTAATAAAAGAAAACACGTTCTTTTTAGTGGATATAGTAAAAGAATTTAATCTTAATATTCAGTTTGATGGAGAGAACCAACATCTTTCAATTTATTTTACAGATTATCTTACCCATGCACCAACAAGATATAAACATTGGAAACTTGTAAATAGAGAACTACAAAATGGATACATCTCCCTTTCGTCAAAAGACTTAAGTCGAGTAACTCAAGAAGCACTGCGTCATCGGATTAATAATGAACTTTTGGATAAACCCTGCCATGAATTGATCCAAAAAACATTTTCGGAAGAAATCCAGCGTTTACAAAACAAAATAGCGACACAAAGAAAAAATAATGAAACCATTCCAGTTGGAAAACTAGATGTTAAAAAACTTCCACCTTGCATTAAAAGAATCTTAGCAGATGTACAAGCTGGAGAAAACGTGCCACATATGGGTCGTTTTGCTCTTGTATCCTTTCTTAATTCCTTAAAACTAAGCACACAGGACATTATTGATTTATTTAACACTGCACCTGATTTTGATGAGGAAAAATCTCGATACCAAATCGAACATATTACTGGGGGTGTAAGTTCAACATCATATAAGCCCCCGGGTTGTGATAAATTAAAAACTTATGGATTATGTCCAAGTGAGGAAATTGATAGGATTTGTAAAAAAACTCATCATCCATTAAGTTATTACCGATATAAATGGAAGATTGAAAATAAACGGAAAAAGAAGAAATCTGATAAAAAACCTAACAAAAAAAATGAGGCGTAAGATGAACCAATTTTTTACTTTTGAAGGAATTGATGGTTCAGGTAAATCTACTATCATTGACCACGTTGCAACTGCTTTAAAACAAAAAGATTGCTCTGTTGTAATTACATTTGAACCTACAGATACATGGTTAGGAAAATATGTACAGCATCAAATCAAAACCAAATCTGATCCTTTTGTCACTGCATTTACTTTTATTGCAGATCGTATAGAGCATAGTAAAAAAATTAAAGAATGGATTGATCAGGGAAACATCGTTTTATGCGACCGTTATGCTGAATCTACATATGCCTATCAATCTGTGCAACTTGAAAAAACATTAAAAAATCCAATCAAATGGCTACAAGATTTAAGCAAAGGCCGTATTCTCAATCCAGATCGAACCTTTTATTTTCGGATTACTCCAGAGAAAGCATTATCTCGAATACAACACCGAGATGAACTTATTTTCTTTGAACAACAATCATTCTTACGAAAGGTCCATAATAATTATGAACAAATCTGTAACGGTGACCGATTTATTCAAGTTGATGCTACAAAAACGATTCCTGACCTTACTGAATTGTGTCTTGCTGAAATTCTTTCAGAATCATAATGGTCTTTTACAAAAATTCATAACTATTAATACTACGTGTTATATTGAATGATGGAAGATTTGATACTATGGTAGAACGAGTTTTTGAACAACGTGTTGGAAGAACACCGTTAGTTAGAGCAAAAAATTTAGAAAGAAAACTTGGTGTTTCTAAGATTTATCTTAAATTAGAAGGAAATAATCCTTCAGGACATCGAGAGGATAGATTAGCATATCTTATCATTAGAGATGCACTTACTCGAGGAAAACACACTATTTGCATGGGGACATTTGGTACTATTGGCGGATCTCTTTCATATCTTTCACAATTTTTTGATGTAAAATGTGTTTTTTATGTTCCAAATAAAAAGAAGATTTCAAGAAAAAAATTGTTTGTACATGATAACGTTGAAATTCGTGAATTTGGACGAACATATAATGAATGTGTTGAAGAAAGCCGCCGTATTTCAAAAGAAAAAAATTGGTATGATGCCAATTTTGGGCTTGCAAATAGTATGATTAACATGTATGCTTTTTCATATATTGCTCGTGAGCTTTCTCAAAGATTTGACGGGATAATTGATAGTGTATTCTGTCAAACTTTTGATGGATCTTCTATTTCAGGGCTTCATCTTGGGTTTAAACAACTTTGGATAGATGAAAGCATTGATGTTCTCCCTCGCCTATGGGCAGTTAGTACTGAAAATGGTAACGCAATAATAGAAAGTTATAAGAAAGGATATGAAACCTTTCGGAAGATTGATCCTAAATCAGTGAATAGAACAAGTGCGAGTCGAACGATGGTGAATTGGAATTGTCAAAATGGACAAGATGCACTAAATGCCATTTATGCAACATATGGACGGGCCCTTGGAGTTACTGATGAGGAACTTCGACGGTATACGAAACAATTCAAAAAAATCGAGAAAATTAAGTTAAGTCAACGAAATGCTTTTCCTATTGCCGCGTTTATGAAGGCAGCAGAAAATGGAGATATTGCTGAAGGAAATCATGTTCTTATTTTAGATGATGGAAAAGTTGATTTAACCATTCAGGAGATTTCAAAGAAGGATTTAGATATTTCGTATGAATCTTTTTTGAAGAAATTAGATGATTGGTTATTGGAATTTTCAGATCCGATGCCTGAAATGAAGGAAGCTGTGGAAAATGCATTTGAGTATGGTCATGTGCTTAGTGCTTTTGATTCAGGGGCACTTGTGGGTATTGCTATTCTTTCACGAAGTAACTATGATACATTTTTCCCAAAGTATCATCTATCGTATATAGCAACGAAGAAAACGGTGAAAGGCAAAGGAATTGCAACGGAACTTTTACAGAAAGCAATTCAAGTAAGTAATGGTGATCTTTCTTTGCATGTGGAGACCAATAATAAAAAAGCAATACGATTATATGAAAAAATGGGATTAAGGAAGAAATATTATCGAATGTTGTACGTTGGATCGGAACATGAATCACAATTGTAAACGGTTAACTGCTGAGGAAACAATTGATTTGTTAACCTTAACGAAACAACTTATTCGCATACCAAGTTCAGTTACTGATGGAGATGAAGTTTATAAATACACTGAGGATTATTTAAAAAATAATAATCTTCCCGTGGTTAGACAAACCATTAAAAATCCGTATATTACCTATCATAATTTTGAAAATTTATATGTTAAGCTTGGTAATGGAAACGGTCCGAAGATCATGTTAAATGGTCATTTGGACACCGTAGGTGTGCAGCGCCCTGAACGATGGAAACATCCTCCGTTTGCTGCTGTTGAAGAGAATGGTCGTATTTATGGGCGTGGTGCAGCTGATATGAAGGGTGGGATGGCTGCTGCTATCATGGCTCTGATTGCGTTTTCAAAGAGAAAACCTGAGTTTAATGGTGAAGTGTTTCTAAGTTGTGTTTTTGGTGAAGAATCACCATTTTCACTTGGGGCAGATACCTTGCTTCGGGAATATTGCTTTGATGATTATGATCTTATTGTAATTACTGAGCCGTCTCCTATTCTTTCAGTGAATGATTATTGTTTCACACATGATAAGATTCATGAAACTGTTTTTCCGGTTTCCATTGTTGGTGCTGAAGGACGAGTAGTTTTAGAAATTGAGTTTTTTGGTCGAGCAGCTCATGCGTCACATCCATCTAGAGGGATAAATGCATTACATGATGCAGCAGTTCTTATTTCTGAACTTGCTCATTTTGATATATTTACGAATATTAAACGTGGCCGAGGTCATTATGTAGTGTTAAATATTGAAGGTGGCGATCCAACGTTTACGGTTCCTGAGTATTGCAGAGTATTGATTAATCGGCAGATTATGCTTGGGGAGGATGTTGCATCGATTATCCGTGAGATTGAAAAGATAGTTAAAGCATTACGTTTGAAATCAAAAGTTCAAGTGTATAAAAGGCATTCTCCGGATCCTAGTTTAGAATACAAACCGTTTGTAAACCAAGATTCTACGTACATAAAACGTTTTTTTGATATGGTGAAAACATACAATTCTGTTTTTAATGTACCATCTAATACTTCGTCAGAGCATTCCTTAGATTGTCGATTTACTACTAGGAGTGTTGGTGATTTTAATTTGTTTGGAACACGATCAAAAGCTCCAACCTTAGTGTTTGGACCGGGTGGAGGAAATATTCATGCCCCTGATGAATATGTGCATAAGCAGGAAATTATTGAAACTGCGAATTATTTATTATCTTTTTTAATGAGTGTCTATCATGAATGAATTTCCTAAACTTCATATTAACCTTGAAAAAATTGAAAAGAACACTGAAACCATAGTTAACATTGCAAAAAGATCTGGAATTGAGATCGTGGGAGTGACTAAGGCGAGTTGTGGTGATCCAAACGTTGGTAAAGCTATGCTTGATGGTGGTGCTACCGGTCTAGCTGATTCCCGAATTTCAAATATTAAACGATTAAAAGAAAAGTTACCTGCCGCTTCTTGCATGTTACTTCGGTCACCGATGTTAAGTGAGATATCAGAAGTTGTTGAATATGCAGATAGTTCGATTAATACTGAATTGGTAGTTTTAAAAGCATTAGATAAAGAATCCAGAAACCAGGAAAAAACTCATAATGTGTTACTCATGGCTGAACTAGGCGAACTTCGTGAGGGCATTCTTTCTGAAGAATTTAGTGATCTTATTTCGTTTGTGAACTCAACTGATTCATTGCACTTACTGGGAATAGGAATGAATCTTACCTGTTTTAGTGGAGTTATCCCTACTGAACAAAAAATCAGTGAATTCCTTCAACTAATTGACGGTATTGAACAAGAACAAGGAATCACATTCACATTGATTAGTGGTGGAAATACTGCTAATATCCCTCGACTTGCCCAAAAACCATTTCATTCTCGTATCAATCAATTACGTGTCGGTGAAGGCATTCTTCTTGGTAGAGAAACGATTCATCGAACTAGTATAGATCAAACTTTTCAAGATGCTTTTGTTCTAGAAGCTGAGTTAATTGAAGTGAAGAAGAAACCAAGTGTTCCTGATGGTGATCTCACAGAGAATGCTTTTGGTGAAAAACCGGTGTTTGAAGATCATGGTGAAATCATAAGAGGTATTGCAGCGGTTGGAATGCAGGATACTATTTTAGATGATTTACTTCCGTGTGATGAAACTATTTCTGTTCTTGGTGGCAGTAGTGATCATCTTATTCTTCAGCTTCCTGGAAAAAGATATAATGTTGGGGACACGGTCTTTTTCATTCCAAAATATGGTGCTCTTGTTCATTTGTTTACAAGTAATTATGTTCAGAAATCATATGATCCTATTGATTGTAAAATCTAGTTGATCTTTTTTAATTTAGTTTCATTTCGAGGATGTGGAAATTGAGCCCCATTCTTTCAAAAGAGGACACATATTCCTTTCCAAGTTTCTTTTTTAATTCCTCAATGAAATCCCCTCTTTTTTTACCAAGGTGGGCACCAATTGCTTGGATTAATGATTTCACAGTCTTTCGAAAATCAGTTTCATCAGCAGAATTGAAATCATCAGCGAATTGTATACTGAAATCATCCTTGTTTTTAGATATTTGTATTTTTGTGAGTAACTCATGGGATTTTTTTACATTATCAATCATTTTTATCATAACTGCCACAGCAAAATATTCAGAGGTTCTCTCACCGATTAGTTCAATTAATGAATCGATCAGTCGTTGCATGATATCTTGTTGAGATACGTTGGATTTAGCAATGGAAATATTGTCTATTGGAACGTTTAATTTGCGCAATAATTCAGCGTTTCTTTTACCAAGTTTTTGCAATAATATACGTTGAAATTGAGTGGATTGGTTAAAATCTAGATGGGCTCCAACATGATAAATTAAATTATAAAGCGCATCAGCGAATTGAAATGTTGGTATTTTTTGAAAATTATCTGATAATTCAACAGTGTAATACCCTTTTAATTCAGCATTTTTTACGATATTAACAGAATGAAAAAACGGATATTTTGGAAGAAGTTCTAAAAATGTTTTTTCCATCACTTGCACAGATTCATTTTCTGAAAGATTTGTGTTTGCTACAGATAGCAACGAATGAATTACATTTATAATCAACTGATTTTTTTCTAATGATAAGGTGTGCGCACGATTAATAAGATATTCATGTTGCATTTCATCTAGAGGAATATCCTCTGTCATTGTTTTATGAACAACATCCATATCTTCAAAGGCATCCTGAAACTCTCGAATGAAAAAGAAATCTGCTTTTTCTTTCATTTCAAAAACACTTTTTTTTACAAGTTGATGCAATGCGGAAAAAACCTCGTTCTGATTAGCATTGCTAAGTTCAGGTGCTACCCAGATAGATTCACTCTCAGAATAAATTTTTTTATTCACACTAACATATTTTAAAAATTCATATTGTGGGGTTAATTCTTCAATAAATTGAGAAAGCATGGACACTGCTTCATCATCAGAGGTTCTCCGAGCGATTTTTCGACGAAGGGTATTAAGGATGGCTTTTACTGCAGTATGGTCTATTCGATCATGCATGGAATTCATCTCCCAAGTTAATTTTTTTTGCAAAAATATAGTTTTGTGCTCCCTCCACTATACAATTGTAATCATCCTTTTTTTTCAAGCACCTCATCAATTCTTCTTGCTAATTCATCAAGTTCAAACGGTTTTTCAATATAATCCTCACTAACTAGTTTACCAAATCCTTTACTATAATCATCAGTTTTTGCAGTTAAAAAGACAACCGGGATTTTCTTCCACTCCTCATTTTCTTGTAAACGAGCATAAACATCCCATCCACTTATCTCAGGCATCATAATATCTAACAAAATAAGATCAGGGATTTTACCGTTCTCTAATAAATCAAAACATTCTTCGCAACCATTTGCCGAAT
>JAGXLH010000019.1 GCA_018334795.1 Thermoplasmatota archaeon | reverse complement strand
TTTTTATTTATGGTCAACTTGTTCACGAACGATTTTACAAAAAGAAAACCTTTTGATAAATAATTGAACCTGACTAACAATTAACTTGTAAGAAAAATAGGTACATAGAAACGCATTTTCCTATATGCAACTCTAAGGGTTCTATGTAGAGAAATTGTTTTAAGCGATATGATTTCCCGAATTATTGGTAATTGGTTAGCCTCAATTCATTATTTTATAAAAAATTAATATTTTCCAAATCATTTTCAAATAATTTCTATATGAAAATTAAAATATGAATAAATAAATTAATAGTTTAAAATAATAAATAGATATACCTGCCGGTGGCAGCAGGAGCGGTAAATGGAGTGAATAGTAACTCCCATCTATTACATCCCAACTAAATAATTCCCATTCAAACCCAAAGTCCAATTCTAAAGTGGTATTTCTTTTAGTCGCTCCCCACATCAATTCTATTGATTTTTTAAGAAATAAGATACTTTTTTGAATAAAATATTTTTTTTAAGTTTAAACACGATTATTACTCATTAACGTTTTCAGAAAGAAAAAATAATTAAAATAAAATCATTAAAAATAACGGTAAAAAAATTTTAGACTACCCCTCATAACAACGGATAAAAAAAATAATAAAAACAAAAAAACTCTAAATTTTCCTTCTAAAATGTATTTTACTGTTTAAAAAGCACGGATCTGCCGGGATTTGAACCCGGGTTAGAGGCTCCGGAGGCCTCTGTCCTATCCAAGCTAGACTACAGACCCACTCATGTTTTTTTAAAATTGAAAACTGGTAATCAATTCATTCCTCATAAATACATTGATACTAGAAAAATAATTACTAAAAATATTCAAAGTTTTACTCCTAAAAATAATAGTAAGGTAGTCAGATTGATTGTTTAAAAAAATGAATGGAAAAAAGATTATTCGTTTTTAGTTTTAAATTCGGTGTATCCACATTTCCCACAGCTTAATCGGTCTTTGTGTTCTGCGAGAAACACGCCATCTCCACATTTAGGGCAATGTCGACGTTGCCGTTTGATTTTTCCCTCTTCTACTTTGAAAACTTCACGTCCTTTCATCTTATTTTTCCTCCTGATCTTTGCTTTTTTCAGTTGCAGGTGAAGGTTTTTCTTCTGCCGTATCAGGCTTTTCCTCTTTTTTCTTTAGTTTCCCTTCAACTTTATTTCGCTTCAACTGAAATTTCCGTTCAACATCTTGAGCATGTTTTAAAGAAGTGTATGCTTTTGCATAGCCTTTTGAGATATATGATCCAAATGAAGAAGTAATAGAATCTAAGATGATATTTTCCGCTTTGGTATTCAATGCATCAGCAAGTTCACTACGGATTAACTTTCGGTTTGGTGTCCCTTCATTTTCATGCTTTGCGATGAACTGAACTTCAGTTCTTTTCAAAAGAGAATTATTTTTCTTCTCGGTAATTTCTAGTTCCATGGTTATCACATTTTTGCAATGATCTCTTTAACTTTTTGTTTATGGTGTTCCGTTGCAGGGACCGCCACGACCCCTTTATCTGGCATTCCATATATTATAGTTACGTCTGAAGGCGCGAAAAGAATTGCAGGTAATGCCGCAAGATCCTCTTCCCCATCAACACAAACTAACACGTTTGAATCATGAGTATCATATAATTCTTTAATTGTTTTCCATAATTCTTCAGTAATTGTACCCGCAGGATTATTCACCGTAATAGTTTTTTTACCATACTCATGAATTTTTTCAATTTTTTCTTTTTTGACATCATGTCGCCGGGTATGATCATCAATAATACAAAACAATGGATTTATCTGGTTAATTAGAAGTGTATACGTGACTAAATCTCCAACACTAACAATATGGTTTCCCGTTTTTTTAATATGGTCAAATAATTGTTTTTCAGTTAAAAGATCGCCAAGTGGTTCTTTTAACCTAACCCGTAATGACGCTGGTAAGTGATATTTCACTGTTGCCAACACAATTATCGAACCTTAAGCGCGTATTTACCTGGTTTTTTAATGTTCATTTTCTCAGCGATTTGCGAATTACTTGGATCATCAATAATAACATAACCACGCCACCGTTTTGAAGTTGGAACCGCACAATGAGGACAGACCTTCTCTTTAGTTAACCAATGACAGTTTTTACAGGCATATAATTGCTTCACTTACCTGCCCCCTTTTTTCTTTTTTGATTTGCCCTTCTTCTCTTTTTTCTCATCAGCTTCTTCTTCAGCCGCCCACAAATGAGAACCAAGAGCAGGCTGACGCATGGTTAATCCAATTTTACTTTCTCGAGCAGAAATCTCATTCATACTAACAGCAACAATACGGGCACGAACAGGATCACCAACTTGTACCTTCAAGTTCTTTTCTTTCCCATTTATTACTTGACTTTCAGCATCAATTTGTACATAATCATTCATCATTTGACTCATATGAATCAAGGCATCAATAGGTCCAATATGGCAAAACGCTCCGAATTCAACGATTTCACAAACAAGTCCATCAACGATTTCTTGCATTTCAGGTTGAAAGGTTAATGCTTCAAATTGCACTTTCTGATACATGGCACCATCACCATGAATAACAATGCCATCACCAACTGGTTCAATATTATCAGCGACTACGATAATACCATGTTTCTTTCGGATTGTTCCTTCAAATGTTTCCTGAACGATTTGTTTTACGACCTCATCGAGATCATCACCGAATCGGTCTGGAAGAATACGAATGGTATCTTCAATTACAACTTTATAATACATGAATCATCACTACCTGTCAAACAAAGAGATATCAGGATTGGAATACGCTTACTACTTATATGTTTTTTGAGTGAAATGAATTGAAAAACAAGATATTTATTGAAGAAAAAAAGAAAAATGGTGTTTAACCACTGATAGCTATAATCAGAGGGAGAAACACAAGTGAGACAATGGACATCAACTTGATTAAAATGTTTAATGATGGTCCAGAAGTATCTTTGAATGGGTCACCAACCGTATCACCAATAACCGTTGCTTTATGTGCTTCAGATCCTTTTCCACCAAGATTCCCTGATTCCACATATTTTTTCGCATTGTCCCATGCACCACCAGAATTAGCTAGAAACACCGCGAGTAAAAACCCTGTTGCAATGGATCCAACTAACAAGCCACCAAGGCCTTCTGGTTTCAAGATGATTCCAACGATGATTGGACTGATGACGGCTAGAACACTAGGAAGAACCATTTCTTTTAATGCTTGTTTGGTACTGATCGCAACGCATCCTTTGTAATCTGGTTTGTTCTTATCACTTTTCAACAGATTAAGTTCTTTGAATTGTCTTCGAACCTCTTCGACCATTTGATACGCAGCTCGTCCCACAGCACCCATAGTAAGAGCGGTGAACACAAATGGAAGCATAGCTCCAATAAAAACTCCAACCACAACATTTGGATCTGCAAGATCTAAAGATAATGAATATCCCATGGCTCCTGCAGTGATAATAAATGTAAATATTAATGCTAACGCAGTAATTGCCGCTGATCCAATAGCAAATCCTTTTCCCATTGCAGCAGTCGTATTTCCTACTGCATCAAGTTGTTCAGTGTTCTCCCGGACTTCCTTTCCCATCCCGGCCATTTCTGAGATTCCCTGTGCGTTATCTGCAACCGGACCGTAACAATCCGTTGCTAAAGACACACCTAGAATTGAAAGCATTCCTACAGCTGAGATTGCTACTCCATAAAAATTAGCAAAATAATATGCAGCAAGCATTGCAGCAACAACCGCGATAACAGGAATTATAGTACTCATCATTCCTACTTGTAAACCTTGAATAATGACTGTTGCCGGACCTGTTTTTGAAGCATCTGCGATACTTTGTGCAGGTTTTCTTTTTTCAGAAGTGTAATATTCTGTACTATACCCGATGATTAATCCTGCAGCAAGACCTGCTAGAATTGCATAGAACGGATTTAAATCTCCTAACATAAACCAAGTGGCAACACCAGATAAAATTGCAGTGAGAACAGCTGAAAGATATAATGAATTTCTCAGTGCGCTATATACATTTGCCCCTGCTCCAACGACGACGAGGAGCACTCCTGCAATAGATGAAAGAATTCCAAATGATGCCAAGACTAATGGAAGCCATAATGCCGCATCGATATTTGCAGCGGTAAGAACTAATTGACCAAGTGATTCAGAAGCACCAGAAGATAATATGGCAGCCATACTTACTGCAGCAAGTGCCATAGTGGCAATAAGTGAATCAACATACGATTCAAACAAATCCGCGCCCATTCCAGCTACATCTCCAACGTTATCACCAACTTGATCAGCGATAACTGCTGGATTACGTGGATCATCTTCGGGGATTCCTGCTTCAACTTTTCCTACTAAATCTGCACCTACATCAGCAGCTTTTGTATAAATTCCACCACCAACACGAGCAAATAATGCAATTGAGGAAGCACCGAAACCAAATCCAAATAACATATTTGTCGCTGTTACTACATCAAATGCAAGGAATTGGGTGAACATAAAAAAGAGACTAAATACTCCTAGAACTCCAAGACCAACCACGCACATTCCCATGACTGCACCACTTGAAAATGCAATTGAAAGTCCCTTAGCGAGACTATTTTTTGTTCCTTCTGCGGTTCGGCCATTTGCCATAGTTGCCATGCGCATGCCAATATTTCCAGCGAGTGCTGAAAAAATGGCCCCGATAATGAATGCTACGGGTAGACCGATTTCAATGTTGCTTCCTTCGATAAATGAAGCAATAAACAAAAGTATTGCGACAATAGATACAAAGATCGATAGTACTTTATATTCGCTGTTTAAGAATGCCATTGCTCCTTCCCTAATAGCCTTACTAAGTTCACGTATTTTAGTATCGCCTGGATTTTGCTTACTTACTCTAAAATATAAAAAAGCTGCAAAAAGAAGAGCTATTAAACCACCTATTGGTATTGTCCATGTCCATATATCTAAATTCATGGTATCTTCACCGTTTGGCAGGTAACATCATTTCTTATTTAACCCTTATGCTTTAATCACTCTTTGCATCCAAAGAGACGAAAAGTATCGTCTTTTTTTCCCGATACAAATTTATATGGCAAAAACAATATAAAGCAATTAACATAATATAGTATCATCAGATATTCTTATCGACATTTCCGTTAAAAAAATAAATTTCATTTAAAATAACCATTGCTTACTTTAGGGGGCAAAAAAACTTAATGTTACCAATACTTGGCCGATTTATTCAACGACATCCATGGATGGTTGTCATTACTATTCTTCTTATCACTATTGGTTTTTCATTATTTATCCCCTCTCTTGAATTTAAAACCGATTTTAATGAGTTTACCCCGGATGATGAATTAGTCAAAGCAAATGATCGAGTGAAAGAATATTTCGGTCAGAATCAACAACTTGTTTTTTTATTGTTTCAAGCAGATGAAACTGATTCAATACTTTCCACTGAAGCCATTAGGACAACGAATCAATTGCAGAATACACTTTCTGATTTATCTTCTGTAAATGGTAGTTTTTCACTAATCACCTTTTTAGATATCATTTGTTTAATTGAATTTGGTCAAGATCTTGAAGAATGTACAGATGAACAAATTCAAACAGCAGTAACCGATCTTTTAGAAGAACCTGAAGAATATTTGTTATCCTTATTCTCAGAAATTGATCCAAATGAAGAAGTTGATTATGAACAACGGATTATTTTTAAATCGCAGAAAACAGCGGATGGAGCAGATATTAAAAGTTGCAGTCTTGAAAAAACTGATTCCTCTCTCATTTTCACCATGGATGTGTATGATCTCTCAGAACTAGAAGAAGATCTCACGCCATTGTTTCCGCGAGTTAATGTAATGGAATGGTATATTGGATTTGAAAATTTGATAACACCCATAAAATATTTAGATATTGATTATCAAATTGCAGCTCATATCGAACCATCTGATCCACTTTGGATTATCGGTAATGGTTTTTCAAATAATTTCCGCAATCTTTTTTCTTTGTTTAAAAACCGTAGTTTATTCAATTCATATTCAAAAGAAGTCTATCTTTGGATTACTCCACCTGGCCAAGACATGAAATTTCCTATTCCTTTAGAATCTGGATTGATTGAATTTAATCGTAATCAAAACCAAATTCAGATAAATGTTTCCCTTGAAGAACTAGAAACGTATGGTATTGCTCCACAATTTGGATCGTTTTCCCTTCCAGCTAAATTATCTAACTTCACCGCTGGTACTCGTTATTATCAAACATCCATGTTTAAACGACTTGGTGGACGTATTGGATACAACACATCGTATTTATTCGAAAAACTGTTAAAAATCCAATCGAAACCAGCACTGAGCTCCCTAGTTGAACGAATGTTATCACGAATGGGTAATATCTCCTGGCAAAATTTTGATGAAATGTACGAAACATTTGATGATTCATCAATGCTTCCAGATGTGATGGCATTGAAAGATATTCTTAATAGTTGGGATACGGTTGATAGGGTACCTGATTCTGGAATTGGAACAAATCAATATTTGTTCATTGTTCCTGCGTTTTACAATGATATCGCTTCGAATTCTGAGGCGTTCTTATCAAAGGAATATAAAGAAGGAAAATCACCTCAATCAACACTTGTTTTTCTTAATTTAGAATTTATCTCTGATTATGATAAAATCATCAGTGTTAATGAACGGATAGTTGAAGAAGTAAATTCTTTAAATGAGGACCAAAACGTCGTTCAGATGAATGCAACGGGAAATGGTGTTGCTTCTGCAGAAATAAATGAGCTTACCACCTCTGCCAATCAGTTTATTGCTCCTATGATTTTTATTATTATCGTGATTGTTCTCTTCGTTAACTTTCGGAAACCATCCTATGTCATTCTTCCGATGCTCACTCTTGTAGTTTCTACAATTTGGTTATTTGGAAGTATGGTCTTATTTGGTATTGCGTTTAATGTCATTGCAGTAGCTTTAGTACCGTTAGTGTTAGGATTAGGTGTTGACTATTCTGTTCATTTACTCCATAATTACCGAGTAGAAATTGAAGATGGAAAAGATCCCGGCACAGCGATTAAAAATTCAGTTACAGAAATTGGAACCGCGATGTTTTTAGCCATGCTTACCACAGTTATAGCATTTTTATCATTTCTTACTGCTTCATTTCCTCCTCTTCGTGATTTCGGAATTCTTCTTGCATTAGGTGTTATTTTCACCTTTATCACCTCTTTAACCTTGCTTGCGTCTTTGCGTTATATTCTTGATCGACGGAAAACTGTGAAAATCAAAAGGAAAACAAATAAGCTAGGTGTACAAACGCTTATGCGTTTGATTTCTGCACAAGTCATCCAACATCAAAAAACAATCTTAGCGATAATGATTGTCACAACACTTATTTTTTCATACGGAGCCATTCACCTTGATACTGGTTATGATATGCAACAATTCGCTCCTGAGGATACTCCGGCGTTTAAATTATTTGACAAAATAGCAAAACAGTTTCCTTTTGCAAGTCAAAACCAAGAATACGTTCTCATCGAAGGAAATGTTGCAACTGTGGATGTGTTATCAGGAATAAAAAAAACTCATGAAAATTTGGAAAATGATAAGTTTGTCGCTCGTAATCCTGATGGTTCATTGAAAATAACTAGTATTTATACAATTATTAAACAAGCAGTAGCAAACAATCAAAGTCTGTCAGATGAATTCAATATCAATCCCGCTACGTTTATTCCCAATTCAGATAAAGATGTCGAAGCATTATTTGATTATTTATTTAATCAATTTGATCAATCTTCAATGTCTATAGATGAACCGATGGACATGAATCAAATGGATGAAATGAATATGAATACATCCATGTTTTCATCGGTCTCACTTGATAGTTTTGGCAGTGAAATCGCAACGGTTATAGCAAAAGAAGATGATAAATATAAGGCCACAGTCATTCGAGTATATATTAATACATTGTATGTTAATAATGAAGATGGTGATATTAGTGATGATTTGGAATTATTAAAAAATGAATTAATGGAAGATGCATCACATGATTATGGTAATGCAAATGTGGTGGTGACCGGTCAAAACATTATTTCATTAACCATTACCAATTCATTAACTGAAAGTCAAATTGTATCCACTATTGTCTCCATCGTTTTAGCTGCATTTGTTCTTATCCTGGTTTATAGATCTGGAAGTTTAGGAATTATTGCATTAATCCCGGTTGGATTTTCCATTGTTTGGATTCTTGGTACCATGTATTACATTGGATATACCTTAAATGCGCTTACTATCACTGTAACAAGTATCACTATTGGTATTGGGATTGATTACGCCATCCATGCAACAGAACGATTTCGTTATATTGTTGATAAAACCGGAAATATCACCAAAGCAGTGTGTGAAACCATTTCTCATACCGGTGGAGCACTCCTTATTGCTGCGCTGACCACAGCTCTAGGTTTCGGCGTTCTTATCTTTGCACCTATTCCGCCACAACAACAATTTGGTCTCATCCTGTCAGTAACCATCGTGTATTCTTTCTTAACTTCAATTTTTATTCTTCCATTGGTTTTGTTTCATTGGGCGAATCATCGCAAGCAAAAATATGGGTATGTTGTAAATCAAAAAGCACGAATTATGAAGAATGGGGAATGGGTAACAAACAATCATGATGGTGATACTAATCAGGATACTTTTTCTTGCAATAAAAAAATAAAGCGATAGTTTAACTTTTAAACAATATTGAATAATTTTCAGCAAAAGTTGACATTCATTATGAAGTCTCTCTTTTTTATATACCAAATATTTATGTATCGGATGTGAATACACTCGTTGTGTGTCCACATGAAAGAAAAAAAACAGAATATTTTTTCTTTTTCTATGTGTGGATACTTCGACTTAATACCATAAGTACAACTTACTTAGAGGTGTAAAAGAGAAATGAGTGAAACAACACAAGATAATTGGAAATCAATGGATGGTAATACTGCTGCAGCTCATGTTGCGTATGCATTTAGTGATGTTGCAGCAATTTATCCAATCACGCCATCCTCCCCAATGGGTGAAATGGCTGATGCATGGTCTGCCCAAGGAAGAAAAAACATCTTTGGTCAAACCGTAAAAGTCTCACAATTACAATCTGAAGCTGGAGCAGCAGGAGCAATCCATGGATCACTTTCAGCTGGTGCTTGCACGACAACATTTACCGCGTCACAAGGACTGTTGTTAATGCTACCAAACATGTATAAAATCGCTGGCGAATTAATGCCGACGGTATTTCATATTGCAGCTCGTTCAATTGCTGCTGAAGTACTTTCCATTTTTGGAGATCATCAAGATGCAATGGCTGTTAGACCAAGTGGATATGCAGAACTAGCTTCAGCATCAATTCAAGAAGTTATGGATTTAGCACTCGTATCTCATCTTTCAACACTTCGAGCATCAATTCCATTCCTTCACTTCTTTGAAGGGTTCCGAAGTTCCCATGAAATACAAAAAATAAAAACGATTGACTATGAAGACATGTCAAAACTTGCTGATTGGAATGCTATTAAACAACATCGAAATCGAGCATTAAATCCAAATCATCCACATATTCGAATGGGTGCAATGGGGCCTGATACTTACTTCCAAGTTCGCGAGCGAGGCAATGAATTCTACGAAAGAGTTCCTCAAATCGTTCAAGAAGAAATGGATAAAGTAGCAAAATTAACCGGTCGACAATATCACTTATTTGATTACGTTGGAGATCCAAACGCAGAACGAGTAATTGTATTGATGGGAGCTGGAGCACGAACCACTGAAGAAGCCGTGGAATATCTTAACAAACATGGTGAAAAAGTTGGTGTGGTCATCGTTAGATTATATCGACCGTTCTCTGCTGAACACTTCTATAATGTTATTCCTAAGTCTGCAAAGAAAATCGCTGTTCTTGACCGAACTAAAGAACCAGGAGCGTTTGGAGAACCATTGTACTTAGATGTCTGTAGTGTCTTCCAACAGAAAAAGGATACCCGTTTGATTGTCGGCGGACGATATGGTTTATCCTCAAAGCAATTTACTCCAACTATGGCCAAAGAAGTCTTTGATAATTTGAAAAAAGATGAACCAAAAAATAATTTCACCGTTGGTATTACTGATGATATTACAAAAACATCTCTTCCTTTATCTGATGTGATTGATACAGCTCCGGAATCAATGGTTCGCTGTAAATTCTGGGGAATTGGTGGAGATGGAACCGTTGGAGCAAATAAAAACGCGATTAAAATCATTGGAGATAATACCAAAAAATATGCTCAAGGATACTTTGAATATGATGCAAAGAAATCCGGTGGTGTCACCCGATCTCACTTGCGTTTTGGTGATGAACCAATCAAATCCCGATACTTGATTAACACTGCTGAATACATTGCGTGTCATAAGCCCTCATATGTAGATAAATATGAAATCTTAGATGGCATTAAAAAAGAAGGAACATTTGTTTTGAACTCACCATGGTCCCTTGAAGAAATGGAAGAAAAATTCCCTGCTTCTCTAAAACGAAAGATCGCTGAGAACAATCTCAAATTTTATAACACTGATGCAGTGGCTATTGCTAAAGAAGTAGGACTGGGTCAACGAATCAACATGGTAATGCAAACCGTGTTTTTCAAACTTTCAGAAATCCTTCCAATAGATGAATCAGTTCGATTACTGAAAGAAGCCATTAAGAAATCATATGGTCACAAAGGTGAAGAAATCGTTCAAATGAATTACAAAGCAGTTGATATTGCTTTAGAACGTATTGAACGCATCGAATATCCAGAATCCTGGAAACATGCTGAAGACGCTGAAACACATGAAGATAAAACGGATAAACCAGAGTTTGTCAAAAAAATTGTTGACACAATGGCATCTCTTAAGGGAGATACTTTGAAAACATCTGATTTCAAACCTTCTGGATTCTTCCCCTTGGAAACCACAAGATATGAAAAACGAGGCATTGCAATTGACGTGCCTGAATGGCAGGTTGATAATTGTATTCAATGTAACATGTGCTCTCTTGTTTGTCCACATGCTGCTATACGACCGGTGTTGGTAAATGATGAAGAACTCGAAAATGCTCCAGAAGGCTTTGAAGCCAAAAAAGCAGTTGGAAAAGATGCAAAAGAGTATTCGTTCCGCATTCAAGTTTATCCGGAGGATTGTGTTGGCTGTGGTAACTGTGCAGATATCTGCCCATCGAAAAACAAAGCATTGGTTATGAAACCACAAGCAACTCAAAAAGATCAGATTCCATTACAACAATATGCTGAAACTATTCCTGAACGAGATGGTGGATTCAAAAAATATTCGTTAAAAGGATCACAATTCAAAAAACCATTACTTGAATTTTCAGGAGCTTGTGCTGGTTGCGGAGAAACACCATATGTTAAACTGCTCACTCAGTTGTTTGGTAGCCGGATGGTAATTGCTAATGCAACGGGTTGTTCTTCGATATGGGGTGGTTATGCACCGAGTGTCCCGTGGGTTAAAGATAAATATGGTCGAGGACCAGCTTGGGCAAATAGTTTGTTTGAGGATAACGCTGAATATGGTTTCGGAATGCAACTAGCAACCACTCAACGACGAGATCTTTTAAAGGAAAAGGTGAAACAAGCACTCAAAGAAAGTAGTGTTTCTACTGATCTCCAAAGTTTATTTGAACAATGGCTTGAACATTTCAATGATGGCGATGAAACTGATGAACTATCCATTAAAATCCAGGATTCTTTGAAAGATACGAACAAGGATGGAATTCTTGCTGAAATTTGGGAATCCAAAGATATGCTAATGAAACCATCACATTGGATTATTGGTGGTGACGGCTGGGCTTATGATATTGGTTACGGTGGACTTGACCATGTTCTGGCGAGTGGAGCGGATGTTAACGTATTAGTCCTTGATACCGAAGTGTATTCAAATACTGGTGGTCAAGCATCGAAAGCAACGCCTCATGGATCAGTTGCTAAATTTGCCTATTCTGGAAAGAAAACCAAAAAGAAAGATCTTGGTTTAATGATGATGAACTATGGATATGTGTATGTTGCATCAGTTGCTATGGGAGCAAACATGAATCATGTCATTAAAGTCATGAAAGAAGCTGAATCTTATCCTGGGCCATCAATCGTTATTGCTTATGCACCATGTATTAATCATGGTATCAAAGCAGGTATGGGAAAATGTCAAGCTGAAGAAAAACAAGCAGTAAACGTTGGATACTGGCCACTTTATCGGTTTGATCCACGATTGGCTGAACAAGATAAAAACCCATTCCAATTAGATAGTAAGGAACCAAAGGGAAATCTGCATGATTTCATCATGGGAGAAATTCGGTATAATTCGTTAACCCGAACGTTCCCTGAAGAAGCAAAACGATTACACGAACTGCTTGAAAAAGACGTCGAAGAACGCTATAAGCAATATAAGAAAATGGCTGAAGAATAAAACGATTATTTTTCTCCATTTTTTTCTACCTTTTTTTAAATTTTTTTTGTAATGATTATTGTTAAATGACAAAGTTCTTATGAGAATATTTGATATCTTCATGCTGTGGTAGATGGGACAGAAACTATATCAAAATGATTCAGTTAAGTCTAAACTGTTTAAACTATGTTGATATGTTTTGTTCTTTTCATCTTTAAAACGTAGCGATGGGGATTATTTACATGCAGAAACGATTGTTGGATTTAGCATCGTATTTGAAAAAAACAGAAAATGTTCATGTTGTTACTCATATTGATGCAGATGGGTTAACCGCGGGTGCAATTGCAGTAAAGACATTGCAACGAATGAAAAAAAAATATTCTATTGAATTTGTCAAACAACTTGATCCTTTAGTGGTCAAACGTTTAAATAAAGAAAAATATGAATTAGTTTGGTTTACCGATCTTGGAAGTAGTATTGTTGAAGATGATACTATTGATTTTTCGTATATTGTTACTGATCATCATGTATGTAATAAAGAAACCCAGAATGTTTCATATCATTTCAATCCTCATTTATTCAATTTAGATGGTAGCTGGGAACTCAGTGGATCTGGAGGAACCTATCTTCTTTCTACCACAATTGATAAAAAAAATCAGGATTTAGCTTCTCTAGCTTTGATTGGAGCGTGTGGTGATTTACAGAATAGAAAACATCGCAAGTTGATGAGTAAGAACCGTGAGATTCTTAAGCAAGGTATTTCAGCAGGCGTACTCAATGCTAAAATGGATATTCAATTTTTTGGAAGAGAAACCCGACCGGTGTACAAAATGCTTCAGTATGCTAATGATCCAGTAATTCCCGGTATTACGGGAAGGGAATCTTCTGCTCGATCCTTCCTTTCAGAATTAAACATTCCATTGAAAGATGGTGATAAATGGCGTCATTGGATTCATTACAGTAATGAGGAACGAAAAAAAGTTATTTCACAATTAGTCCAATTATTATTATCCAAAGGCTTTGGTTACGAATTAACCTCTCGGTTGATTGGTGAAGTTTATGAACTTGCTCAAGAACCTATTGCAACAGAATTACATGATGTCAAAGAATTCGCTACCCTCTTGAATTCAACAGCTCGTTACGGAGAGTTTGAAGTTGGTTTACAAGTCTGCTTAGGTGATCGTGACAAATATCTAAAAAAGGCTCGATCTTTGCTTCGCGGTCATCGACATAACTTAGTTGAAGGATTACAAATTGCTAAGGAAGAAGGAATCATACAAATGGATTACGTTCAATATTTCCATGCAAAAACAGGTATTAGAGATACTATTGTTGGAATCATTGCAAATATGTTGTTAAACGATGAGGAAACAAGAAATGATTTACCTCTTATTGGGTTTGCACAAAAAACACAAGGAGAAATAAAAGCATCAGCTCGTGCAACTCAATTTCTAGTTTCAAAAGGTCTTGATTTATCGGTAGTAATTCGTGAAGCCGCTGAAAGTGTGGAAGGTGTTGGTGGTGGACATAATATTGCAGCTGGAGCTACTATTCCAAATGGTAAAGAAGAAGAATTTTTAGAAAAATTTGAAAAAGGGGTGAAAGAACAACTTTCACCTTAGTCTGTAGATGTTTTGTACACGTTTTCAATGCTTACTTCGAAAATAAGTGTTTCACCCGCGAGTTCATGAATACTGTATCCTTGATTTTCAAGATCGGCACCAATTAATGCTTCTTGATAATCTGAAGGAATATTTTCATACGTTCTTGGGAATTCATAGGTTCTACTGAATTCCAAAGTTCTTGCGACAGTTTGGTTCTGTGTTTGATCAGCACCTTGTGTTACAATGCTTAATCCAATAGTATCCTCAGTCATATTTTGTACGGTATACGTCATCACGATTTCCTGGCCGAAATACGAATAACTATATTCATATACACTCCCAACTTCAGGGTTGCTCGTTACCGTGATTGTTGTTTCATTATATGTAGCATTCGTAGCATCTGGAAAGATACTAAACACATCGTTTTGTCCAAATCCATATTGAACTTGTTCAAAAGAATCATACAAGTTCTCTGTTTTCGTTGGCGTTGTTTTGATAGTGACCGTTTCATCATCGTAATCAATTATTTCTGAAGCATTCTCCCAAATGAAATGTGGTGGTGGAATAAGAATCATGTCTTCCTGCGTCTGGGCAAGTAAATCATTTAGCACAATTTGCGGCATGGTAAATTTCCCGTAATCATCCAATCCTACCCATTTCAAACTAAGATTACTCTCAGTTACTTCCGTTACTTCTAATGTCTGATTAAGTGATAATTCTGGATTAATGGTATTTAACGCAAAACTACTTGATTTAAACTGATCGCCCACTTTTAATTTCTTTTCACCATATGCTTCAGAAGGCGGAATTTCAAGAGAATACGTTTCTCCTTCCTCTTTTCCAACCAAACGAGACAACAATCCATCAATATAATTAGTTGTATAATTAGAATATCCTGTCGGTGAAGGAAGCGTTTTGTTGGTTGTTACAAATATTTTTAATGGATTGCCACCAGTTTTTTCATCAACATCAGTATATGAAGAATCAAAAACAGTATTATTTGAGGCATAACGACCAATATAATGAACATCAGCACAATCACCTGCTTCAATGACATTATCTCCCTGAGATGGTGTATCTGTATCACTGAAAAGATTATCGAAAATATCTCCACCAAATGAACTGATTAAAAAGAGTGATAACGCACCTGCGATAATGACAACCAATGCTATCATAGCTATTTTTTCATTGTTCATATCGGGTTTGAATGAAATCATCTTATATTAAACTAACCTTTTTAAGAAAGCATCTCTAGGAGATGCCTGGTTAGTTTCGCTCCTAAAAACGCGGTTTGCCCATAGTCAAATTGAGAATTAATTTCCATGACATCAAACCCAATAATTTTCGGAGAAAGTGCATCAAGGATTGGCAGAACGTCAATAGGATTAAGTCCAAATGGCTCAGGCGTACCTGTTCCAGGGGCATAAGCTGGGTCAAACACGTCGATGTCTATAGTAACATAGATTGGTCTATTATTAAAACTGGACGTGATTTGTTCAATTATTTTTTTATTTGATGCTTCATGAAAGGTATACGTATCAATGAAAGAAATATTATGTTTTTTTAATTCAATATATTCCTCTTTACCTGCAGATCGGAGGCCACAAAGAAAAATATGTTCATCCCCAACATGGTCTGCAATTCTTCTTAGGACACAAGCATGATTATAGCATTCGTCCTGATACTGGTTTCTAAAATCAGCATGAGCATCAAAGGAAAGTACACCAATATTATTAGCAAATGATTGAACTACTGCAGCGGAAAGTGAATGTTCTCCGCCTAAAAGAACAGGTATTTTATCCTTTTTTACTATCGAACGGGCAAAGCTCTGAACTTGGTCGATAACTTGATTTACATCTGCATTTTCATCAAAATTAATGTTCCCATAATCATGAATAGATTTATCTTGAAGATCTACTCCAGTATGAAAATTAAAAGATTCAAAATTCCAACTTGCTTTACGAATAGCATCTGGACCAAATCGAGCACCTGAACGAAAACTAGCGGTTTTATCAAATTTTACTCCAAAGATAACGATATCACTTTCATCAAAACTTGATTCAGCATCCGCGAAATATGATGGGATATCACTTGGAAAAGTAGAATTCATAATAAAAAAAAGAATAAAACAAAGGAAGAAAAATGTTTGGTTTTAAACCCGGGTTATCTTTTTTCTTCCTAGCGCTTCTAAATATTGAATTTCTTTACCAGGTTCAAGATCATCTTTATATTCATCGGGGATTGGAATCTCAAATGTTTCGTAAGTTTCCATATCCATCAACTGCACATTATCACCCATAATGGCAACAACCTGTGCAGTTCTTTTATCAATGATTGGAACATGAACTTTATGGGTAACTGGACTCACAATACTTTTTTTCTGTCCATTAAAAATCCCAATTGCTTCAATCCGAGCTTTTGACTCGCCATGTTTTCCAGGTTTTGATGTTGAAATACTTGAAATCTTACAAGGTTCATCATCTATAATGATATATCGATTTACTTTTAACGTTCTCACTTCAGCTAACTCTTTCATAGTTATCTTCCTCGGTTTTATAATATGATTTCACAGATTTTTAAATATATTTTGCTTGTTTATTCAATACTCGTAGAATAACTTGATATGATAAACTGATTATAATTCATAATATTTTCTAATGATTATTGTTCTAATCAGTATCTACGATTTCATAAATCGCCTTTTTTCCATGTTTCGAACAAACAAAAGCTTCCCATTTATTGTCCCAGGTCATGCCCTCGCCACAAACAGGACATGCAAGACTAGTAATAATCAGACGATGCTGTTTTTCCTTAGTTTTTAACACTTTAGCTTTTAATTTTTCTTCAGGGTTCAAAGAATTCATTACGAAAACTTCTTCAGCACCATCCGGTGGAAGATAAGGAGTATTATCAGTTTTCATTTTCTTCTTGCGGTATGCTTTCATTTGTTGCTTATACTTTTCCTGCATGGTTTGTCTTCGGCCCATACTATCAAAAAGGGATAAGTTATTGGTCATGAATAAAGTTTTTGACTCAAAACCCTGTTTAACCCCCTGAGATATTATGAAGATTTCCGAACTTCCATTAACAAAACCAATTAAAGATATCTTTCAACAACAAGGCATTATTTCATTATATCCGCCACAAGAAAAAGCAATTAAATCGGTATTAGATGGTGAAAATTTAGTTCTTGCTATTCCCACTGCAAGTGGAAAAAGCCTAGTTGCTTATGTTGCCATGTTTCATCGAATAATCAAACGCGGTGGAAAAGCTCTGTATGTTGTACCTCTTATTGCACTTGCACGAGAAAAATATGAAGAACTTTCAGTTTTTGAAAACGCTGGATTTAAGATTGGAATTTCAACTGGGGATTTAGATGATTCCGATCCACGTCTCGCCCGATATGATATCATTATTTGCACTTCTGAAAAAGCTGATTCTCTTCTTCGCCATAAAGTAAGCTGGGTGTATGAAGTATCAACGCTCATCATCGATGAGATACATTTAATTCAGGATCCAACTCGTGGTCCCACATTAGAAGTACTTATCGCTCGGTTCAGATCATTGAATCCTGAAACTCAAATTATAGGATTATCTGCTACTATTCAAAATGCCATTGATCTTTCAATTTGGCTTGATGCTACTCTTGTTGAATCAGAGTGGAGACCAGTTCCATTAAAAGAAGCCGTAATCTACAATCGAGAACTTATTTATGATACCGGTGAAATCGAAGAAATTGAAAAAACAAAAAGTTCAGTGCTAGATGAATTAGTTAATCAATCCTTATCTGAAAAAGGACAAGTACTTATCTTTGTTAATACTCGAAGATCAACAGCATCCGTAGCTCGAAAAATAGGAACTGTGACCAAAGATCATTTAACAACTGATGAAAAAATTAAACTTAATCAAAACATTAAAGATTTTGTTCATCGGCATACAGAGCAAACCTCAATAGATAAAACACTTCTTTTTTGTTTGAAAAATGGTGCTGCTTTTCATCATGCAGGTTTAGCTAGCTATCAAAGACGATTCGTTGAACAGTCCTTTAAAGAAGGTTTAATTAAATGCATTGTTGCAACACCTACTCTTGCAGCTGGAGTGAATATTCCGGCTAAAAGAGTGATCATTCGGGATTTATGGCGTTATGAAGGAAATATGGGGATGCAACCAATACCGGTACTCGAATATAAACAACAAGCAGGAAGAGCTGGACGACCAAAATTTGACACTGAAGGCCAAGCTATAACTATTGCAAAAAAATCTTCTCAAAAAAAATTGATACTTTCAAGATATATTCATGGTGAAACCGAACCAATTTTTTCCAAACTAGGAAATCAAGCATCATTACGAATGCATTTACTCTCCGCAATTGCCACGGGTTTTGTACAAACAGACGAAGATATCAACAAGTTCATCGATAGTACGTTTTATGCGTATCAAGCTGAGGTCTTTACCTTACAAGATGAAATTGATCAAACCATTGAATTTTTGATCCAACATCAATTTATTAACGAAAGTAAGGATGGTTATGAAGCAACTCCTTTTGGATTGAAAACATCTTCCCTGTATATTGATCCATTATCTGCCGTGGAATTAAAGAAAAATTTAATGAGTGCTGAATCAGTAAGCAAATTGCCAACTGAAATTGCGGTGTTGCAAACGGTTTGTTCAACACCAGATATACGTTCACTTTATCTTCGGAAAAGTGATAGTTGGGTAGGGACCGTGCTTCAAGGATGTCAAGATCAATTATTTTGTAACGTACCGTTACAGGTTGATTCAGAATATGAATGGTTTCTTTCCGATTTTAAAACAGCACTTCTCTTAAGGGATTGGATTGAGGAGAAAACTGAAGATGCTATGATAGCAAAATATGGTGTAGGTCCTGGAGATATTCATGGTATTGTACAAACGGTTCACTGGCTTCTTCATGCGATGAGGGAATTTGCTCGAATGTATTATTTTGATGCAGTTTCCTTTTTAACCGGTCTTGGCTTGAGAGTTGAATATGGCTGCAAAAAAGAATTACTTTCATTAATTGAATTAAAAGGAATCGGTCGAGTTCGAGCTAGAAGATTGTATCAACATGGATATAACTCTCTTGAATCACTTCGAAAAGCATCAGTTAAAGAATTAAGATCCATACCAACAATTGGACCAGGTATTGCTGACCGAATCAAAAAACAACTCAATCAGTCCACGAATTATCATGATAGCCAAATCACTGAGTTTTTGGAGGATAAAAATGACTCAATCTAAAATTGAATTTATCGGATGTAAAGCAACGATTTCAGATGTAAACGAATTCATTTCAAAGGTTGCTGATTTTTCTAAGAAATATCAAATAGGTATACAACTTTTAGATGCTAATCTTGTTTTTGGAAAAGATCATATCATTTCTTCATTTAAACATGCAAAACGATCTATTCAACGAAATGAAGCATCAACTAATTCTTTTGAAATGGAATTATTATTATATGCTGCGGGTGAACGGCAAATAAAACATGCGATTTCAAAAATGGGAGTGAAACCCAAAGATACAACATTTGCAGTAATTTTTATCATAAATGATAAATCAACTAATAATATTAATAACATAATTGATATATTCATTCAAAAATTTAATTTAAAAAGAGATGATAGTGTTTTAACTCCAGATGAAACTAAATTAACTGATTTTGGTATTAAAAAACAAGCAATTGACTCAGTTAAAAAAAATCAAATTTTTCAATTAGTTCTTGAAAAAATAGCCTTAGTTGATGTAATTAAATAAAAAAATATTGGCTCTTCTCCAAATTTAGGTATGGAAATCTAGCGATTTCCTCCAGATAGGATTGAAGGAGGATAAGTGGCCTAATTAGTTCTTCAAAAATTTAAATTATTGAATTTAGTTGAAATCAGATTAAGATGTAACCCCTAATCACCCTCTGTTAAGTATTGAATCCTTAACAAATTCAGGGGAAGACAACAGTTTCTCGAAGAGATTACTCCAACCTAAAAACGGAGAAGACTCTAAATTTTTAATTATTCAAATATTTATTTAATGTTAAAGTACATTATATGTCATAGGTAATTAAGTGGCTAGAAAAAATAAAATAATCCTATTATTTCTAATAATTGTATATAAAATGTATCGTTATTTTTGCCACATTCTTGGCAAAAAAATAAAGTATTTTAAAAAAATAGATGATCGGTTAGTCGTTCTAGAAAAAACAATTAGATTATATGTATATCTTGCAGAATATCTGCATAAGAAGGATTTTCGATTTAACGTTGTAAACAATATTAACTATCCAACTGTTGAAACTATCAAAAACCTTCATGATTTTTTAGTCATCAAATATCAAAAAGATAT
>JAGXLH010000108.1 GCA_018334795.1 Thermoplasmatota archaeon | reverse complement strand
AGATATTGAAAAGAAAAATATGGTTAGGTGGTGCTGTTCAGTATGCTTGTTCCTGGATCTGAAGATGAGAAGAATTTTGTTGCAAACCTGTTAAAAAAGCATGAACAAAAAATTCTTGAGAAAAATCCTAACAAAAAATTGAAAAAAGACGGCAAAATCATTCTTGAAAGATCATAGAAATACTAGTTATGTTTCTCTTTATTTTTGTTATTCTTTTTTACGCTACACAAGTTTATTTAATGATTAATTTATATAAATAAACATGATGAATACCTATCTTCATAAAATCCTTATTTTCATTTTGTTGTTTACCTTAATCATAAGCAGTTTTCCGTTGGGTCAAGGATCAATTAATTATTCTGAGAAAAATACCTTCATGGAAAGTCAAAGCATTTATCTTGTATCTGACGAACATCCCTATTACAGTCTTTTAATCTCTCCTCTAGCCTGTTGGTATACTGATAATGAACAATCATTACAACCTTTATTAATTGTACAGGAAAAAACGGTTAGTGCAAAACAACAAGATTTTATTTCAACATTTAAATCTGATTCAACAATTATCAGTGTTGGTTTTACACCTACGAATTATAGCGTTGATCAAACATATATTGGTTCTCCACGTATTCTTTCATATCAGTTAGCAAAAGATTACTTTCGAAAAATTGACAAAGCACTACTTGTTCCAATAGATGAAACCATTGATACTTATACGCGTGCTCTTTTATCTACACCTCTTGCCAGTTATCTTCATATGCCAATCCTTTTATATAATTCAAACCAAAAAAATCATCAAGAACTGTTTTCAACATTAAAATCACTTCAAGTTTCCTCAATTTATGTAGTTGGATCAACCATTCCTTCAAAATTACATGATTCATATGAAATCATTGAAATGAAAAATGCTCATGATATCCAAGAAGTCGTATTATCGGCAATCAATCATCGTTTTAATAAGATGGATTATGTAACTCTTACCAATCCCAAAGACGTTTTACCTTTGAATTTACAAGATGAAAACAAGGAACTGATGCGGGTTCCAATACAACACACTTCACTTTATTTGTTTGGTAGAAAATTTATATTGTCCGGATTTGATACGGTCACTAAAAAGATTACTATCCCATCAGGTATTCATAAATATTCGATAAAACTTACAATGGAAGAAACAACAAGTGTTTTTCCAAAGGAAGGCTCGATTCCTGTTTTTCTTTCTGCGACCTTAACAAATCCAAATGGTAGAATTATTGCATATGGGCACAGTCCAGGCTACAGAAATAATGCAACATTTATTGAAACCTTGATCACAAATCATAGTGGGGAGTATACCTTAACGACATCATTATTTCATGGATACCGGGGAGGTTATTTTTCACTGCGTGGTTTATCAGATGTACAAACTAATCTAAAAATAGAGCAGCATATGCAAACCTTAAATGATGCACATTATCCTTTGATTTCAGGTTTGTCCCAAAATGCAGCGTATTTAACCAGTGCTCACGGTGGAATCATTCTTGCAGATGAGCAATTCAGTCTCACAGATGAAAAATATCTTGAAATTGCTGATCATCATTCAACTGGGCCATGGTATGATGAAACACTTCAAAAATATAACAATGAAAAAGTAAACTTAATTATTTCTCGTTTACAAGAAAATCTCAGTTTACTCAAAAATCATGATTTATATCAGGGATATATGAATGGAAGCGGATGGCTTGCCCTGCTAGGGGACACAAACATGATTCCTATGTATTATTATCCAAGTAATCAAACTCATCTAGCAGAACGTGGCCTTCCATCAGATAATCCGTATTCATTAAATCACTGTCTTTCACCTGGCCGAATTATGTCGTATACTACTAGTGATACATCATTACTAATTGGTCGCACCTTATTTTATGAACAGTTATGTGGTCCACCAACACCTGAGGATGAATGGCATCGAAAATTCAATTTTGTCTTTGGAGAAGGATTTGGAGAAACTGGAGGGTTCTTTCATCAGATTCCTTATGCTAATGCCATAGAATCATATGGATTTTTAACAGTGGTGTATGGTGATTTACGGAATAGTAGACAAGCAGCTGAACGATTGAAAGTGTATACTGATGCTAATTATGTTGAATATCTTGGGCATGGTGATTGGTTTTGGTTTACGCCCTCAATCTATGGTTTTAATAGCATTGGTCAATCAATTGGTGCTTCACACGTAAGAGCATGGGATATTAATCGACCAAATGTTTTTCTTACTTCAGCCTGTTTAATGGGGCGAGTAGATGGAGTACCTCCACAGATGAGCATCGCATTATCATTTCTTTATGCTGGATGTAATGCATTCGTTGGATCAACTCGAGAAACTGGACAAGAATCCGGATTAACGGTATTAGAAGATCATTTGATTCTTGATGATTATAGTCTTGGTGAAGCGCTTCGTGGTGAAAAGAGAGTTGATACAGTTACACCTACCTATTATGTTCGTTGTTTATTTGGTGATCCTGCATTTAATCCTTATGATCCAGTGCATGGTTTTTCAGATCAGGGAATGCCTTTAAGCTAAAAAAAATAATTACAAATATGATATATCTCCAGTTAATATTTTTTTTTCTCCCTGATTATTTTTTATGATTAACTCTCCATGTTCCCCAAGATCAACTGCGATACCAGTAACTACTTCTTTTTCTGTTTCCACTGTGACTTTTGAACCAATAGTGGAGGAATAAGACCGCCAAGTATCTTTAATGGTTAAAATATCTTTATCGGTTAGTTTTTGATAGAAATGTTCAAATGAAGAAAGAATACTTGAAAGTAGTAACACGGAGTCTACTGGTTTTTTACATTCCTGTTTAAGTGTGGTACTTTTTCCTTTTAACTCGTTTGGTATCTCATTATTTACGTTGATACCTATTCCAATGATAAGATATGTTATTTCATCGATTTCAGCAGAGAGTTCAGTGAGAATTCCACATACTTTTTTGTTATTAATCAAGATATCATTTGGCCATTTAATGCTGGGTTTAAGAGGAGTTTGTTCAAAAATTCCTTTAGTCACGGCACATGCAGCACACATCGTTGTTAGCATTGCATCATTTGGAGTAATTTTTGGTCTAAGAATAAGTGAAAACCATAATCCTTGCTCTGGAGAAATCCATTTTCGTTGTTTCCGACCGCGTCCACCGGTTTGTTTGTCTGCAATGATTAATGTTCCTTCCGGTTCCCCTTTTTTGGCAAGTATTTTTGCATAATCATTTGTTGAAGAAACACTGGGAAGATGATGAATTGATGATGCAAAATGTTTGGTTTTGATAACCTGTTTGATTTCTTCTGTGGTGATTGTATCTGGTGTTTTTGAGAGATGATATCCCTGATTTGGTTTGGCTGTTATTTGATATCCTTTCTTTTTTAATTGTTGAATATGTTTCCAAACTGCAGTACGGGAGATATGAAGTTGAGATGCAATGCTTTCCCCTGAGATCCAGTCGTATTTTTTTAATAATTCAACAATATCAATGATGGTTTGGGTCATAACGAAACACGATCAAGGGTAGTAATGAAGCAATAAGTCCTATTAAAACCGCATAGGTATTTAATCTTGGAAGTTGTAAACTTATTAATGAACTGCTCCCTCCAAGAATGATGCTGTATAACGCTCCTTTTGTGGTTACCTTCGTTTGTTTTTGATATAATCCAAAAATCACAGGTAAAGTAAGACCTGCGGTAAAAACAGTATACGCTAATTCTAACGTGTCAAGGATGCTTCCAAGTAGATTATGATAAATAGCAAGAGATAATGCACTTAATCCAACGATTATAATTCCAATTTGAGAGGTTTTTATTGAATTGTTTTTAAGCATGTCTACGCTGAGAATGGTTCCTGCTGAGAGAAGGCAGGAATCAGCTGAAGAAATCATTACTGATAAAAAAGCTGCCAGAACAAGTCCAGATAGAATAATGGGAAGTGTTGTTAATGCAATAGGGATTGCTAAAGCAGGTGTGCTTATTTGTTCTTGGATTGATGGAATTAAACTAGCAGCTAACGCAATGAGTGCAATACAGATTGCAAAGATGAATTTGAAAAAAGCAGAAAGAATAGTTGCATTTCTTGCACTTTTCTCATTTTTTGCTGAAAGTATTTTTGCATAAATGTCAGGACCGACAATATGGGGCATCATCATCATGAAAATAATTGATCCCATGGAAATAATACCAATGTTTTCATTAATGGGAAATGATACTTGTGAATGTGAAAGTAAAGACCAATAGGGAGCAGCCTCAGTGAGAAGTAATGGAGTTGCAATAAAACAAATGCCTACGGCCATGATGATAAATTGGATGATGTCAGTATAGACAACTGCGAATTGCCCTCCGATGATGGTGTACAAGATAAATGCAATTGTTATACCAATCAATAGAATTGTTGAATCTAACGGTAAGATAACAGAAAGTATGAAACTTGCTGCTTGAATAAGAAGAGCAACCCATGCGATTTCGGTGATGATGATAAGCATTGCTGCGATGTGACGTGTTTTTTTATCATATAGCGTGTTAATGATGTCTGGCAGAGTGTAACAGTTGGTTTTTCTGACAAGTTTTGCCATTGAAATGCCAAGAATGAATAATCCGATTACACCTCCCAAATCATACCAAATAGCGGGTAGTCCATCGGCAAAGATTCTTCCTCCAGCTACAATTGTTGCTGATCCTCCAATTGTGGTAGCGGTGATGGTTGCAGTCAGCGGAATGGTTTTAAGACTGCGGTTTGCCAGGAAAAAACTAGTTGGTGATGTTACCTTTTTCTTTGCGTATAATCCAATCCCAGTTATGATTGAGATATAGGCTATTATGATGATGAAAAGTAACTCTTCATTCATTGTTAACCATCTTCATCGGAATGGTTAACGTTATTTTAATTTTTTGACCTAAAAAAACACTAATCTTAGAAAATCATGGATAATTATATTATGGTTTTTCAAAATAAGTCAGATCAATATTGCTCCAATCATCATAATCTCCCCATCCATGACTTCCATCTGAATAATCAAAAATCCGATACGTATATTGATAATTCATCATACTCTTATAATTTCTAATGAGCCAAAACATAGGTTGCCACGGATATTTAGCAAACCAGTTATCACAACCAAATGGTTCACCAAATCGAATACCAAAGTTATGTCCCATCTCATGCATCATGGCAGATCCATAAAAATTATCCAATGATTGATCCTTAAAAATTATCTTTTGTGTATTTTTTTCCATCTGACTACTTGAAATAACAAAACCATTCGTACCTGGAATATACCCCCAGTATGGTGGAGTATCTCCACTGAATCCATATCCTTTCATGTCACATAAATAAACCACGATTCCAT
>JAGXLH010000107.1 GCA_018334795.1 Thermoplasmatota archaeon | reverse complement strand
AAAGAAGGTATTAAACGAACGTATTCTTGCAGACAAGAAAGCAAAACAATTGCAAAAAGATGGTGTTTCTCCATCAAAAATCTTTAGATTGCTTGAGTCAAGGTATGTAAATAAACGATTTCTTGAACGATCGCTTTATGATGAGCGGAAAACACCTCCAAGAGTTGCTTTTAATTTTCTTAAGTTCAAGGAGTTTCTTGAGTTGAAAACAAAAGGATTAGGTAATTCAGGTATTTTATGGGATAAAATAATTCAAAAAAGAATTGTTCAAACAGATGGAAAAGTGTATGATTTTACGGTTGCTGATAGTCACCATAATTTTATAGCAAACAATTTTGTTGTTTCAAATTGTGGTGTACGATTAGTTCGAACCAATCTTTCTGAAAACGATCTGAATGAAAATATAGTTCGTCAACTCGTAGATAAGATGTTTAAGAATGTTCCATCAGGTCTTGGCTCAAAAGCAAAAGTTCGATTGAATAATAGTGAATTAAGTGAAATGCTTACTATGGGCGCTCGGTGGGCTGTGGACCAAGGATATGGTTGGGATGAGGATCCGTTGATGCTTGAAGAAGAAGGTTGTTTAGATGAAGCGGATGTTTCTCAAGTTTCTTCTAAAGCTATGAAACGAGGTATCCCACAAGTTGGATCACTTGGTGCAGGAAATCATTTTTTAGAGATTCAAAGAGTCGCTGATATTTATGATGAAGATGTAGCAAAAACTTTCGGGATTACTGAAAAAGGACAAATCACAGTGATGATTCATACGGGTTCGCGTGGTTTTGGTCATCAGGTGTGTTCTGATCATTTACGAACTATTGAGAAAGCAGTGAAGAAATATAATGTGCAACTTCCAGATAAACAATTGGCGTGTGCTCCAGTGGATTCCCTGGAGGGAAGAAATTATTTGAAAGCAATGTCAGCTGCAGCTAATTTTGCTTGGTGTAACCGTCAGATGATCGTGCATTGGGTTCGGGAATCCTTTGAATCTGTTTTGAATAGTTCGGCTGAGGATCTTGGTATGCATATTGTGTATGACGTGTGTCATAATATTGCAAAGCGCGAAGATCATGTCGTTGATGGAGAAAAGAGAAAATTAATCGTGCATCGAAAGGGTGCAACACGAGCGTTTGGTCCTAGTCGGTCTGAGATTCCTTCAAAGTATCAGGATGTGGGTCAACCTGTGTTGATTCCTGGTGATATGGGGACAGAAAGTTATGTGTTGCATGGTGTTGATGAGAGTGAAGAAACATTTGGGTCGACGTGTCATGGGGCTGGTCGGGTGATGTCTCGAACTAAATCTCGGAAAAAATTCTGGGGTGAGGATGTTGTTAAGGATCTTGGTAAGCGTGGTATTTATGTGCATCCTGCTAGTTTTAAGGTTGCTGCTGAAGAAGCGTCTGGATCGTATAAGAATATTCGTGAGGTTGTTGATACGGTTGATGGTGCTGGGATTTCTAAAAAAGTAGTTCGATTGGAACCGTTGGGTGTGGTGAAAGGATAATTTTTTTTGTTAATGAAATAGACCAATGACTTTAAATCTAAGAAATGTTATATAGGGTCTTGGATGGTGATGCATGTTTGAGTCATAATAAAATAGAAATTGTTGATTTTGACGAAGTTGATCTTGAAGGAGCAACGGTTATTGCTGGTTTCCCTTCGATAGGATTGGTCAGCACCATTGCTGCGAATTATTTGATTGATGCGTTGAATTTAAAACAGATTGGTGCTTTGGATTCTAAAGATTTCCCAGCGTTATCTGTTGTTCATACTGGTGAGCCATTGTCGCCGGTTCGTATTTATGCAGGGACACAGCAGAATGGACATAAGATTGTAGTATTTGTTTCTGAGTTTAAGCCGAAACCACATATGATTAATGAGATTTCATGTGCGATAATGAAGTGGGTGGATGAAAAAAAGTGTGGTTTGTTGATTTCTCCTGAGGGAATGGTCGTTGAAGGAAAGAATGAGGGATCTGTTGCTGAAGCGTATGCGATTGGATCAACGAATGATATCCGTCAGCAACTTGCTATGAAGCAAATTTCTCAGTTCAAAAATGGGATTATTGCTGGTGTTAGTGGTGTATTGTTGAATAAGGGAAAGCAGGCTCAGTTTAATGTGATTTCTATTTTAACTGAGGCTCATCCGAAGTATCCTGATGCGCGTGCTGCAGCTGCAGCGATTAATATGATTGCTGTGATTATGGATGTTGAGATTAACGTTGCACCGTTGTATGAGGAATCTGAACGGATTGAAAGTCAACTTCAGAAGTTCCATAAGCAAGCAAAACCTATGGTTTCTAGTGGTCGAGCACCTCAACCAAATATGTATGGATAAAGAAAAGCAGTTTTCTTTTTTTTCCTTTCTTTTTTATTTTTTGAATTAAGTTTTTATTGATAATAGTGTTTTGCTTTTGTTGTATGTCTTCAAATATTCCACGGTCTCATCCTCGGTATGAGTCTTTAATGATGAGGGAGAGGTTAGCATCTGGTTTTCATAAGGGTTTTGTGCATGAAACGGGGTTAATTGCTCATGGGCGTGGTGAAGCGTTTGATTATTTACTTGGTGAAGAAACATTACCGGTTGCTGACAGGGCATCTAAGGCTGCTGCGGCAATGTTACTTTTGGCTGAACATCCGGTGATTTCGGTGAATGGTAACGTGGTTGCGTTAGTTGCTGAGGAAGTTGTGGATCTTGCTAATAGGATTCCCGCTAAGATTGAGGTGAATTTGTTTCATCGGACAAGTGATCGTGTTCATCGGTTGGTTTCAAGGATGGAAGAAGCTGGTGGAAAGGGTGTTTTGGGAAGAAACGCTGATGCTCGTATTGATGGATTGGGTCATGATCGTGGTTGGTGTGAAAAGAAGGGGATTTTTGAATCTGATGTGGTCCTTGTTCCTTTGGAGGATGGTGACCGATGTCAAGCGTTGCGAGATATGGGAAAAACGGTGATTACTATTGATTTGAATCCGTTGTCTCGAACGGCTAAGACTGCGGATGTTACACTTGTTGATAATGTGGTTCGATCGGTTCCTCGTATTTCGTTTTGGATTGATAAATTGAAAGCTAAATCTGAATGTGATTTATTGAAGTTGAGAGATGAATGGGATAATTCCTCTGGGCTTGATATGGTTCTAAAAAATATTTGTTCTCGATTTCAAAAAGACTAAAGTAATAGGTTTTGTTTCGGGTAAGATATGAGTCTATTACGTAGTCATTATTCGATTGATGTTTTAAATGAGCAGTTTGGTTCTTCTATTACGGTTGCTGGTTGGATTGAAGATATTCGAAATCTTGGTTCTATCGCATTTATCATTCTTCGTGACAGGAAGGGAACGTTGCAGGTAACGGGTTTGAAAAAAGAACAGCCTGAGATCTTTGAGAAATTGGTGAATCTCCCGAGGGAATCAGTGATTTCAGTTACTGGTTTGTGTCAGGAGAGCAGGAAGGCACGGAATGGATATGAGGTGCTTCCTGAAAAGATTTCAGTGTTATCTGTTGCTGATTCTCCATTGCCATTAGGTGTGGTGGATAAGGTTGATGCGGATTTAGATACTCGTCTTGATAATCGGTTTATTGATTTGCGGAAGCCTGAAGTTCAAGCTATTTTTCAGATTCGGTCTGCAGTTATTGGTGCGGTGCATGAAACGTTGAGATCGCTAGATTTTGATGAGGTGCATACGCCAAAGTTGATTGGGACGTCTTCGGAAGGTGGTACGGATGTGTTTAAGGTTGGTTATTTTGAAAAGAATGCGTTTTTAGCTCAGTCTCCTCAGTTGTATAAGCAGATGTTGATGAGTACTGGTCTTGATCGAGTGTATGAGATTGCTTGGTATTTTCGAGCTGAAGAGCATAATACGCGTCGGCATTTGAATGAGTCTACTGCTGTGGATGTAGAGATGGCGTTTATTGAAAATGAGGGAGAGGTAATGCAAGTGCTTGAAAAGTTGGTTGATTCGATGTGGACCAAAGCTGGTGAGCAAACTATGGCATTGTCTGTGTTGGATAAATCTATTAATGTTCCGAAAACGCCATTTCGTCGAGTTACGTATGATGAAGCGTTGTCGTTACTTTCTGATCGTGATTGTGAGGTTGAGTGGGGTGAGGATTTAAGTACTGAAGAAGAACGATTATTAGGAAAAATTATGGGTGAACAAGGTCATGATTTCTATTTTATTACTCGTTATCCGTTGTCTGCTAAACCGTTTTATACGATGCCTGAAGGGGATAAGTATTCTCGTGGATTTGATTTGGAGTGTAAAGGTGTGGAATTAGCATCTGGTAGTCAACGTATTCATCAAATGGATTTGTTGAAGGATCGGATGGATGCATTGGGATTAGAGATAAGTGCGTTTGAATCGTATTTGAAAGGATTTCGTTTTGGTATGCCACCTCATGGTGGATTTGGTTTTGGTATCGAACGATTTATGATGGAATTATTAGATATCCATAATATTAGGGAGTGTATCTTATTTCCTCGTGATCGTACTAGACTCTATCCATGATGATTCACAGCCTATATTCTTACTGAGTTATCTGCAAATGTCGTAAGTGTTATTGGAAAATTATTTAAATCTGATAATATCTTTTGTTCTTGTTACTTTTTTACTTACTTAAGTAAAATAAAAAAATATATTAAAATATATATCTAGATAACAATGGTTATAACTAAACTCATAGTAACAGAAAAAATAGGAGAATATTACTCTAATGACATCCTCCCTAAATAGCGAAGTATGGAAACGAGCTAACTCACTTTTCGGCCGCCCAAAGAAACAATGGTCAACTATCGATGAGATCATTTATGATAGTGAAAACTATTTTACTATTCCTTCAGAGAGGGCTGAACAAAAACGCTTTGATTCAATAAAAGAAAGTGTAGACCATCATTATAAACAGAGTCGTTTTTACCATCAACTCTGTAAAGAATACCAGTTTAATCCTTCAGATCTTAAAAATACTGCGGACCTCAATAAAGTCCCAATGGTCCCAGATACCTTTTTTAAAGAATATCCAAAAGAACACCCAAAATCAGTGTTTGAATGGTTACAAAAAATCTCAACCGTTGATATCGGCGAATACAACTATAAAGGAAGAAACATGCAAGGTTTCCTAAGATGGACCGAAGATCGACTAGAAGGACTAGTGAATCATTCATCCGGGACCACTGGCAATTATAGTTTAATGTTTCGAGATAAGATAACCTATCAACGATTCTATTATGCTGCAGTCAAAACACTTTTAGAAATACCTCCAACACTTGAAAACAATCCTCATTATGTGTATCCTGGTTCACCAAATACATTTCTAACCATTGGTCGCTGGTTAAGCGAAGGAGGAAAAGTATTTTCTAAGGATCATCGACATTTTTTAACCGAAAGAGAAATCAGTATGAC
>JAGXLH010000106.1 GCA_018334795.1 Thermoplasmatota archaeon | reverse complement strand
TTAAAATAGCAGCTGCAAAATATTTTCTTATCGTTGGTATTGAATCAGCTATTGATCTTTGCAATCATGTTATTTCAAAAAATAGGTTACGTCCACCTGAGGATTATGCGGATACGTTTTTAGTGATGATGGAAGAGGATTTTTTCCCAGAGAAATTTACGGAAAAGTTAATGCAAATGGCTCGCTTTAGAAATCGATTGGTTCATATTTACTGGAAAATCGATGTTGACTTACTGTACACGATTCTACAGGAGGATTTATCTGATTTCAATCGTTTTTTAACTCTTCTTTCTAAGAAACTAGATACGTAGCAAAATAGGTTTTTTTAATGACTATTATCCAAGTATCTGATTTTTTGTCTGACTTTTTTAATTGAGATGTAGACGAGAATAAAAGCAAAGAACAAACCAGAGAGCACTCCTATATCTTCCCAGGAAACAAGGAAATTGTAACCTGCATGCATAATCATTGCAATGATAAAATAGGGGATAACTCGTACTAGTGACGTGTGATTAAGCAATGTTTTTCCATAACCGTATCCGGTGATTGCTGTGGCTGATGCATGGAGTAAGCATCCGCCAACACTTCGAATGCTCATTAAGATGAAAAAGTAGAGTAAGCCTTCTTGTAGGAAGCTAATTCCATAAAATAAGTTTTCTGTTGCTGAGAATCCAAGACCAGCAACTGCTCCATAAATAAGTCCGTCTTCAAGTTCGACGAGTTCTTTTTTCACTGTTTTGGTTCGTAATGCTAATGGTTTCACAAGTTCTTCAGCAAAGGGTGCAATGAGGATTACGGCGATTATTTGAATGAGGGTTCCTTGTTGAAAGGTCATGTTTACTTGTGCATCTAAAAAAATTTCTAGGATTAATGCAGCAATGATAGCAATACTTGCACCCCACAGAAATGATACTGCGATTGCAATCCATCGTTCGCGATGATAGGTTTCAGTGTTTCTAATCCAGATTGCATAAATGATTGGGGGAAAGAATGCGGTGATTAGAAGAATGATGAGTTCGAGATTGATGCGCATGAGTGTGGTTAAAACTTGTTTTTGTTTTAATATGTTTGCTTCTTGAATTATTTTTTTGGTACTTGTTGGTCTTTTGTATTGGTTTACTCTTTTTTTTAGTATGATCTTTTATCATAGTTATTTTTTTTATATAGTATCTGTTTCTTAACAAGAAAGATTAATAAAATATATAGATGTATATAGTTAATTGAGTCTATATTGATAATGTATTTATACAAATTTTGGCTACTTGAGCCCAAATTAATAAATGCTCTATGACACCATAATGGTATCAGATCAACAAAAGATATGGTTTCTATAGAGAATGATTACACCTCACTTATTTGTTGTTGGGGAGACCATGACAAAAGATAATCTTCAAAACACGTATATTACAATGCTTCCTAGAAATCAACGTATGAATCTTTCATATATTTTTTTTGAGGGTTACAGATAATGGAAACTAGAAAAGTACAAATCACCGGAAAATCTACTTATATTATCTCACTTCCAAAAACCTGGGTGAAAAAAGTAAAAATTACTAATGGTGACAGTGTTGCTATGATGCCAAGATCTGATGGAACACTGCTTATCAATCCTCAATTCAACCGTCGAGATGAAACACCGAAGCATCAAATTAGCATAGAAACAAATGATGTTGACACCATGTTTCGAAAATTCATTGGTGCCTATCTAGCTGGTTTTGATCTTATTGAGATTAAAAGCCCTGATCGATTCAAACCAGACATGCGGCAAAAAATTCGCATCCTTACTCATAATGTGATCGGTCCTGAAATCATTGATGAAGGAAGTACGTCAATTCAAGTGAAGGATTTACTGGATTCAAGTGATCTAGCGCCAAAACAAGTGCTGAAAAGAATGTATGTCATCACCCGAGGGATGCATCGAGATGCAGTTGAAGCATTACAACGTCATGATAATGATTTGGCTGATGATGTTGCAACACGAGATGATGATGTTGATAAATTCAATTGGTTGATTGCAAAACAATATAATCTTGTGTTAAATGATATGGTCTTTGCTGAAAAAATGCATATCAATGTGAAAGAAGTCCTTGGGTATGTATTAGTTGCTAAATCCATTGAACGAATCGCAGATCATGCAAAAAAAATTGCAACGAATGCTAGAGAGATCACTATTGATCATGAGTGTTTGCATCAAATCGCTGAAACGAGTGAACAGATTTTAAAATCATTTGATAATGCGATTAATGCGTTTCATCGAAATAAGTTTGATCCCGCTAATGATGTGATTAATGATTCAAAGAAACTTTCAAAAAAAATCAATGAATTAAAAGCTAGTATGTTTTCTATAGATGCTGATGCTAAAAATGTGGCATCTCTTGCTTATGTGATTGATAGTTTAGAACGAACTCGGGCGTATGTGATTGATATTGCTGAAGTGAGTGTGAATCATCAGTTTGCTACCATGCTAGACCTCAAATAATATATATGACTATATAGGTCAATACTCTTTTTATATTTTATACAGATAAAGTATATATCCGTTTATGGGAGTTAGTTCATTGTAACGTACATAACAGAATATCTACCACCCACAAAAAAAAGCACCATGGTGAAAACTACAACGTAGTAAGGCTAGAATCATGGGGGAGACCATAACGTGGGGAGTTAGGAAATGGTTCACTGCCCTCTTAACCTCCCCCCACCAACTACTAAATAAAAACGTTGATTAGGTAGCAGTTATCGATGGATATTTCTTCTTTTCATTGTTTTTTTCTTTTTTCTTTTGAATCCACTGCATCCAGCGTTTCCCACCAATATACACAATAATAATTCCTAGTATAATTAAGGTGAACCAATCAAACCAAAAATAAAGGCTTGAGGGTACGGGTGCTGGATAGATACTAGTTGGATAGAACAATCCTTGTATCATCATGCGAAGTCCATGAGCGATCATGGTTGATCCTGCTAGAATAATGATAACTAGTTTTGTATGTTGTTTCAACTTCCTTCATAATATTTTTAACACGATATTATTTAAAAAACGACTAAAAAAATGTCAAAAAGAACGAATTAACAGTATGCCATGAATAAAATATAATGTTCTTTTACAAACTTGAAAAATAACGCAATTATTTTTTTCAAATCTGATCTGTAATGAGGTCAGATTCACTTAAAGATGAGGAAGATTTGAAAAGAGGAAGCCTATTCAGTGCGCTACTTATAGATAGCTTACTACTTATCCCGTTTACCCCACTCATAAAGGCAGGAGACGAAACACAACCAGAATGTATAAACCAATGAAATGTTGCGGTGTATGGAAAAAAACTACAAAATAAAAGTAGTAAGAAAAAATACAAGTGAAAAATAAAAAATTAAAATAGTGTTTTATTGTCCAATATGCGTTCGAGCAAGTTTCTTTAATGATTGCACAATACGAGTTGTACTCATCTGATAGAATTTACCCGTATGATACAATTCAAGCAGATATTTCAGTTGTTCTTCTTTCTTTTGATTCCACGTTGAAGTGTTCTTCGCTCGTTCATATTGGATTAATTTTGTTTCCATCCAGTAATGATTGACCATAGTAGTGTTTTCACCTTCAGTTTCATAAGTATAACGTTTTTAAACATAGTTATTTTATTACCTATTTATATTTTATGCTCAAATAGAATATAGGTGGTATATAGACATATTGAGAAAAAACCAATTCGATTTTTCTTCACAACAAAGCATTTAAAATATAAAACAAAATTTCCAGTTCTTATTAAATGAATCCTAAGGAAGAGTGAAACAAAAGCTTTGACCGTTTGATGTGAAATTCCCACTGAATCAAACGTTACAGGTTATGTAACATCTAGAGAGGAGATCACAGTGATGCATGCTTTGATGAAGACTGGGGATTATGAAATAAAGGTTTATGCTGAAGATGTTGAAGGATTTTTTTTCTCACCCTTTGCATCTCAGGACTTCGATTGGATCGGCGGTGAATATCGCTATGATTGTTATTATGGTTTTAGGCGTTGTTATCGTTACTGTTCAAGTCGTTTTTGTTGTTTTGACACATCGTAAAAAGATGTTTCAATAAGTATCTGAAGAAAAGGATATTTGATTTTTTAAGAATGCATCCTTGCTCTATATTAAAAAAATTATTGTAAGTGAGTGAGGGAGATGGGATGCACGACATTGCCGTTTAAGTTAGTGGAATGAAGTACATGTTTTTAGAAAATATTTTAACTCCCCACTCACAAGGAAAAATTAACAAGTTCACCATATTTATACTTTTTTAAATAATTGGCTGAAAAGCAAGTAACGTGATTTATTTCAGTTGTTATAATAATGGTTCTGTAATTCAAGGAATCAAAAAGATTGTTAAAATCCGGGTTTATTTTATCCATATCTAATTTTTTCAATGAGAACGATAAGAGCTAACAGAAAAGTAATACCATTTGCAAGGATGATGGGAAGAGCTTCGATGTAAATTCCATAGAGAAACCAGGAGAATACACCAATAAGAAAGATAAGGTACATGTATAAACTGATATCTACAGTGGATTTGGTTTTAATGGTGTGTATTACTTGAGGGATAAAAGCAGCGGTAGTACATAGTGCTGCAAGGTAACCTATCAGAAGTGTAAGATCAATCATTCTTTCTCATCCATTTGTTGTTTTCATATATTTTACGTTGTATTATCTATTCTGTATATGCAAAGTGTTTTTAAACCATAATCTTTGTTTATATTATTAGAGTAATGATTGAGGTGAATATCTAACAATGCGTTTTTGTATACATTGTCCTGATTGTAGTTTAAATGTTCCCTATAATGAATCGGTCTGTCCGTTTTGCGGGAGTAGAAAACCGGGTGTTCAATCAAAGATTGTTAATCAGGATTAAAATGGTTTTTTCAATTTTTTTTAATGAATAAGAGATTTGCACTAATGATATTTTGCCAAAACCATAAAAACAGATGACCGTGTTTCAATGATGTAATTGTGTCTTTAGGTGATTGATTAATGAATCGAAACATTCCACAGGCCATTGAAGAAGTCACGGTTGGTATTCAGCATATGCTTAATCATCTTGATGATGATGGGCATGCTTCAAAGCCTATACCGATTGAGAAACTAAAAAACTGGGCTCGAGAAAGTTATCAAGATTTGTTCCATGAAAAGATCAAAGATATTATTACTAAGTTGAAAACGAAACAGGATCTTACTCGTGAGGATATGCAAGTGTTGGAGAAATGGATGATTGGAGATCTTCAAATGTATTCATCTATGGAAAAGCATTATGAACAATGGATGAGTGATTTATTATCTCTTACTACGACTCTTGAGTTATATCAACAGGATGATATTCATCAAAATGAAAAAAAATTATTAGAATTACAAGGACTCATCCTTGAACTTGATC
>JAGXLH010000105.1 GCA_018334795.1 Thermoplasmatota archaeon | reverse complement strand
TTGGAGCAACCGTTGGATCAAACAATGCAACTGCAGCAAGTGCAATCATTATCGCTGCAGGGATCGGTGGCGGCGTTGCAAACGGTCTTTCAAACATACTTGGGGCTTCAGTTGGAGAAAAACTCGTCAAAGAAATTGAACTTGGTGAAATAGAAAAAGCCATGCTAAAGAGAGGAGGAGAACTTCATGGCACTGTCGTTGATGAAAAACTCAATGAAACACTTTGGTCAAGTGCCATCTATGATGGTATTGCCACGTTCATTGGTTCAATCATACCTGTCTTACCATTTATCATTGGAGCATTGTTTTTAATTACTGACATGATCGCACTTTATACATCAATTATCCTTTCATTACTCGTATTTTTCATTCTTGGCATATACATTGGTAAAATTGCACGAGAACAAGTCATCATATCAGGTTTAAAACTCGTAGCCTTTGGTGTAGTCACAGTAATAATTACTACATTGATTAGAACGATTCTTTAATATATTAAAAATTTCATTAAAATCATTAATACTTTCACCAACCATCACTATGTTTTTTAATGCAAACATTTGAATACAACTTATTCATCTGCAAAACCTCCAAAATAATAATCTCATCAAATCATCTTCTTTGTGGGGGACGTATTATGAAAGAAATTCTGATTAAAGGTGCTCGAGAACACAATCTCAAAGACATTACAGTCAAACTCCCAAGAGACCAATATGTAGTTATTACTGGTCTCTCCGGATCAGGTAAATCGACACTTGCATTTGACACCATTTATGCTGAAGGACAACGACGATACGTTGAATCCTTATCTTCTTATGCCCGACAATTCCTTGGATTAATGAGCAAACCAGATGTAGATTTTATTGAAGGTCTCTCCCCAGCAATTAGCATCGAACAAAAAACCACCAGTAAAAATCCTCGAAGTACTGTTGGCACCATCACTGAAATATATGATTACCTTCGATTACTCTTCGCCCGGGTTGGAACACCCTATTGTCCAGTACACAATGTTAAAATCGAATCGCAAACCGCTGAACAAATATCCAACAAAATTCAAAAAGACTACCAAGACATGATCACTGTTCTTGCCCCAATCGTTCGACAAAAAAAAGGAACATATGAACAATTATTCAAAGATTTATACAAAGATGGATACTTGCGAGTTCGTGTTGATAACGCGATTTATCGCACAGATGAAAAAATAACGCTTGACCGATACAAAAAACATGATATCAGCATCGTTATCGACCGGCTTAATCCAAAAGATGATTCCTCACGATTAACTGAAGCCTGTGAACACGCATTACAAGAAACAAAAGGCTTGCTTACCGTGCTTGATAAAGACGAAGAAGAACACTTATTCTCCTCAAGTATGGCTTGTCCAATCTGCGGATTATCCTTTGAAGAACTCCAACCCCGTATGTTCTCATTTAACAGCCCATTTGGTGCCTGTGAAACTTGTCATGGACTGGGCATCAAAATGGAATTTGACTCGGATCTTATCATTCCAGATAAATCAAAATCTATTGCTGACGGAGCAATTAAATTATACAAAGGAGTAAGAGATCGCTGGCGGATTAAATATTTAGGAGCCGTTGCTCAACATTTTGATTTTGACATCTTCACACCAATCGAGTACTTAAATGAAAGACAATACAATGGCTTAATGTATGGATCAAATGAACAGATTTTGTTTGATTTTTCCATGCGACGCGGCCGATCAAAATGGTCTGGAAAAAAACGATGGGAAGGACTCATCCCTCAATCTGAACGATTATACAAACAAACGGAATCAGATTACCGTCGAAGAAGCTTAGAAAAATTCATGCGCGTATTAGCCTGTGCGAGTTGTCAGGGAAAACGATTGAAATCAAAAGCACTTAGTGTGAAAATTAATGACAAAAACATTGCTGATGTTACAGATATGTCTATTAGGGACAGTATTATATTTTTCAAAACCTTGATTCTATCTGAGAAAAAACAAGAAATCGCATGGCAGATTCTCAAAGAAATCAAAGAACGGCTTGATTTTTTAGACAAGGTAGGCCTAAGTTATTTAACTCTTTCACGTAACGCTGGAACACTATCTGGTGGTGAAGCTCAACGAATCAGGTTGGCAACCCAAATTGGATCAAATCTAATGGGAGTAATCTACATTCTTGATGAACCATCCATTGGTCTTCATCAGCGAGATAATAAAAAACTGATTGACACCCTTCTTTCACTTAGAGACCTGGGAAACACCTTAATTGTGGTGGAACATGATGAGGAAACCATTCGCAGTGCTGACCATGTAGTTGATATGGGGCCTGGAGCTGGTGTACATGGCGGTCATATCGTTGCAGAGGGAACACCAGAGGAAATTGAAAATCATTCAACCTCATTAACGGGTAAGTATTTATCTGGAAAACTTTGTATTGATATCCCAAAGAAACGACGACCTGCTAATGAATTCCTTCATATGTTTGGTTGCCGAGAACATAATCTAAAAAACATTGATGTAGACATTCCCTTAGAAACACTCACGCTTATCACTGGTGTTTCTGGTAGTGGAAAATCAACGCTTGTGTATGATATTTTGTATGAAGGATTACGGCAAAAACTGTATAATTCACGGGTGAGACCTGGTGATCATGACCGTATCGTTTCTGATCAACCAGTTGATAAGGTGATTGTGATTGATCAAAGCCCCATTGGCAAAACCCCTCGGAGTAATCCATCTACGTATACCAAAGTATTTGATCATATCCGTAAGTTATTTGCACAAACTCCAGAAGCAAAAAAACGAGGGTTTAAACCAGGACGATTTTCTTTTAATGTGAAAGGAGGGCGTTGCGAAGCCTGTGGTGGAGAAGGAGTCATTAAAATCGAAATGAACTTTTTACCAGACGTTTATGTTGAATGTGAGGAATGTAAGGGTAAACGATACAATAAGGAAACACTTGAAGTCACCTATAAAGGAAAAACCATTAGTGACGTCCTTGATATGACCGTTGAAGAAGCATTAGATTTTTTCAAAAATATTCCTGCGATTAAACGAAAATTACAAACCCTTTCTGATGTAGGACTTGAATACATCACTCTTGGCCAGCCTTCTACCACGCTTTCTGGTGGTGAAGCACAACGTATTAAACTCACCCGGGAACTATCTAAGAAGAGTACCGGCAATACGTTGTATTTACTTGATGAACCAACAACTGGGCTTCATTTTCATGATGTAAAAAAATTAATTAGTGTACTCAACACCCTTGTGGATAAAGGAAATACCGTAGTAGTGATTGAACATAATCTTGAAGTGATCAAAAACGCTGATTACATCATTGATCTCGGTCCTGAAGGTGGAGAAGAAGGAGGCCATATTGTTAGTGCAGGTTCCCCTGAAGAGATTGCACGGATTGAAAAAAGTTACACGGGTAAAGAATTACAAGTTGTTTTACCAAAGACTAAGAAAAAATGTTTAGCATAACTCATCTTCCCAAAAAACCAGGATGTTATGTATTCCATAACAAACAGGATAGGATACTTTATGTTGGAAAAGCAAAAAACCTTCAAAAAAGATTGAAGAGTTATCAGAAACCATCTCGTCTTGATCCAAAAACAAAGCATCTTGTGAAACAAATTCATAGTGTTGATTTTATTGTTACTGACAATGAAGTTGAAGCATTTTTGTTGGAAAATACACTTATTAAAAAACATCAACCAAAATACAATATTAATCTAAAGGATTCCAAAAGTTATTCATATATTCGCATCACTGATGAATCATTTCCTAGAGCTGTGATTGCTCGAAGGAAATCTGGGAAGGGACAATATTTTGGACCATTTGTATCAGCTGCTAATCGGGATTACATTTTACAATTCTTAAAAAAAACATTTCATTTGCGTACTTGTAGAAAAATGCCAAAAAAACCGTGTCTTCGTTATCATATTCATTTATGTGATGCCCCCTGTATTGGAGAAATATCTGCTGAAGAATACAATGGTCAAATTAAAACCGTGAAACAGATTTTAAAAGGAAATATCAAACAAGCAACAGAAGAAATCAATCATGATATGAACCAGTTTTCAAAACAGCAACAATACGAACACGCTCTTAGAAAAAGAAATCAATTAACCGCACTTGAACATTTAAAAGATCGGCAGAACATGCAACGCCAAAAACGATACAATGAAGACATTATCAATTATAAAATCGTTGATGACAACGTGTACTTAATGTTATTCAATGTGTATAAGGGAACACTTTCTAATAAAAACGATTTCGTGTTCTCATATCATAATAGTTTTTTAGAAGAATTCATCACACAATACTATAGTGATCATCCTATTCCCAAAGAACTCATCGTTCCTGAATCATTAGATGAAAGTCTGAAAGATTTTCTTTCACATAAAAAAGAAAGCAAGGTTCGAATCACGGTGCCAAAGCGAGGTGAAAAAAAACAATTACTCCGATTAGTGAAAAAAAATATTGATATCACGTTTTTTGCTAATACTAAAAAAATCGCAGCATTACAACAACGCTTGCGTCTTCATGAAAAACCCGTAGTCATCGAATGTTTTGACATTTCTCATTTATCTGGAACGAGTACGGTTGGATCAATGGTACAATTTCGTAATGGAAAACCAGATAAGAGTAATTACCGTCGGTTTCGTATTCGCACCGTTAAAGGTATTGATGATTTCAAAGCCATTGGTGAAGTCGTCCGCAGACGATACACTAGGCTTTTGAAGGAAAATCGATCATTTCCCAATCTCATTATTATTGATGGGGGCAGAGGACAACTCAATAGTGCATTATCCATCCTTGAAGATATTGGTGTTACTACACCAGTTATCTCTATTGCAAAACGAATTGAAGAACTCTACATTCCCGGAAGAATTAGACCATTACTCTTAAAAAAAGATGATATTGCCCTGCAATACATTCAACAAATCAGGGATGAAGCACACCGATTTGCCATTAAATACAATCGGTTACTACGAACTAAAAAGGTGATTTCATGAAAACCATGAAACCATTCAAACTTCACACTTCTTACGAACCAAAAGGATCACAACCCAAAGCAATACAACAATTAGTAAAAGGAATAAATAAAGGGTTTGACAAACAAACACTCCTTGGCGTGACGGGCAGTGGGAAAACGCTAACCATGGCTTATGCTGTAGAAAAAATTCAAAGGCCAACGATAGTGATTGCGCATAATAAAACCCTTGCAGGTCAACTCTATAATGAATTCAAATCATTGTTTCCAGATAACCGAGTTGAATATTTTGTTTCCTATTATGATTATTATCAACCAGAATCATATATTCCAGAACGAGATTTGTATATTGAAAAGGATGCAGATATTAATCCAAAGATTGAACAGATGAGACTATCTGCTACTGCATCATTGTTATCTAGAAAAGATGTGATTGTTGTAGCGTCTGTTTCTGCGATTTATAGTGTTGGAGATCCAAAAGATTTTGAACAACTTGGTTTTGAATTTGAACAAGGCATGCGTATTTCTCGAAGTGATATTCTTGATAAACTCGTATCCATGCAATATGATC
>JAGXLH010000104.1 GCA_018334795.1 Thermoplasmatota archaeon | reverse complement strand
GATAATAATATTATTTTTCTGCTTAAATAACTTTTGGTATTAAACTATTCATTAGATAAAAATCACTTGATTTACCAAAAAATTGTTTGTTCGATTCATTTAAAAAAACTGGTTTTTTTAAAACTGATGACTTAGGTTAGCTTATGCAAAACCAGTTAATTTCATTCTTTCTGGATCTACTTTTGTCATAATGCGAGGTTCATCTCTAGTTACTGATTTAACCTCTGTGAATTGTACCGTCACAGATGGTCCAAACACTTCTTTAAACCCATTATTTAATTCTTCACAGATTTTCTCTACTTTGACTCCTATATTTCGCAGATTTTCATCAACGACATACTGTACATCAATTTCATCTACCGTTTGTTGAATGACTTTTAAGTCACGAATCTTACTTGTTTCAAGTTTATATAAAAGCCGACTGAAAATTGTGGTCAATGAAGAACCAAGTAAAATCTTCCCATCCTTTCGATATAATCGAATACTGTCTCGGCCATAAATTCGTTTTATGGTTTCTGGTAGAACTGCGGAAATGTCAGATTCTTGGTATTCAGGTGAAACAATGTCATTAATCGCATTGTATCTAATAATGGGTGTGCCCCCGCTATACAATTTAGTGACAATGGTGTATCCTGGATCGTGGGATGAAACATATTCTGCGTTTTCATTTTGAAATTCGATTAAAAGAAGATCTGACATAATTGAGTACTTTGTGGTACCCGGTCTTTGAAATGCTATAGGCCCAGTTTCAGTTGCTCCATACACTTCAAAAATCTTTGTTGAAAACGTTTGTTCTATATATTCTTTTAATTTCGGATCAAGTAAAGCTCCGGTTGATGCGATACATTTTGGTTGAATCGTCGATTTCATTCCTTGATTCTTTAGAACTGCGATATGACCAAGCATTCCGGTATATCCGCCAATAAAATCCGGTTGAAAAGATTCTAAATCCTTAAGGACCTTTTCAGGTGAATCATTGGTATCTAACCATTGAATGTTTTTTAAAGATGATTGGAACCATGATTTGGGAAGTAATCCTTTTTTTACGTATCCTGATTCAGCTGTATGGGGAGCAAAATCTCCAATGATCGAAAGTTTTTGCCCTCGCCAATCAAGGCCATATGATCGTATAGTTCGTAAGTATCCAAATAATCCCATGATGATTTCATACATGTCCACATATAGATCTAAAGATTTCCCGGTGGTTCCTGATGTTGATACTTTCACAACAGAACTGGGATTTTTCCCCTTTGGAATAAGTTCAGAAATGCTTTTTCCTTTGAAATCATCCTTGGTGATGATGGGGAGTTTCTGAATATCAAATCGATTTTTGATATCTTTTGGATTTATCCCATGGTTCCTGTAAATGGTATGATACATTGGTACCTTCCAAGCATAATTTACCATAAATCGTAATTGTTTATCCTGAAAACGATGTAACCTTTCTTCAGACCATCGATTTAACCGATTAATGTCAAATAGATAACTCTTCAAAAGTTTTACAAGAAAAAAAGGATTATAAAACTGATTCATTATTACACCAACCAACTAAGCAAATAAATAATACCTTAAAAAAATATTCCTTTAGCTCACGATTGTGGTTTTTCATGAAAATCCTGCTTATTGAACAATTAAGAAAATCAAATCTGTCATCAAATCGTTTTCTTACGAGGTTTCTTACTTCTTTTTCCATTTTACCAACATTATATATTCGAAGATTAGCAGCAATCACACCAGGAAAGCATAAAGTAACTATTCTAAATGAACGGTATCATCAACGTAACATTACCGATGAATATGACCTGGTTGTCATTCATTATAATACTGCATCTTCTTCCGTTGCTTATAAAGTTGCAGATCAATATCGTAAAAAGAATGTTTGTGTTATTTTATGTGGCTTACATGCTTCAGCACTTACAAATGAAGCATTGAAACATGCCGATACTGTCTTGCTTGGTCGAGGGGAATGCAACTGGCTTGATCTCTTAAAAGACGCAGAAAAAAAGAAGATTCAAAAGATTTATCCTCCAAAATCTTTGGATACAGAACACTGTCACCTGCCATCAACTAACGTTAGACTCCCAGGATTTGTTCTCATGGGTGCAATTGAAGCAACGAGAGGATGTCCATATCAATGTCATTTTTGTCCTGAAGGAAACACGCCTAATGGAAATCATTTTTACACGCGTCCAGTAGAAGAGGTCATCGAGGAAATACGAAATCTTCCTCAGAAAATTTTTATGTTTTATGATATGTCCCTTACCATTGACCCTTCATATACCAAAGAGCTTTTCAGACAAATGAAACCATTGAAAAAACATTTCTTTTGCAATGGTAATATTAATCTGCTTGCTAGAGATCCTTCATTTGTTTCATTATCTAAAGAAGCTGGATGTATAGGTTGGTTAGTTGGATTTGAATCATTTCAACAACAAACCTTGGACTCTATGGGTAAATCAACTAATATGGTAAAAGAGTACGAAACAGCAATTGATCTCATTCATTCTCATAATATGATTGTAATAGGAGATTTCATGTTTGGATTTGATACTGATACACCTGATGTTTTTGATGTTACGTTTTCAATGCTCAAAAAACTAAAAATTGATGTAGCTGATTTTACAATCGTAACTCCATTCCCAGGTACTCCACTTTTCAAAAAACTTCAAAAAGAAAATAGGTTGTTAACCACAAAATGGGATGAATATACGATGTTTAATCCTGTTTTCCAACCAAAACATATGACTCCTGAGCAGTTGCAACGCGGGGTTTTTTCATTGTATAAACAATTTTACTCGCCAAAAGAAGTAATACAAAGAACTATGCCCACAATTCTTAATGGCATTTATCCATTCAGCAGTGTTGCAGCACGAAATCTTTTAGCATCTTTTAATTCCATGTTTCTTACAAAATAAAGGCCCATACGTTTTCGATGGAATCCGAATTCGAGCGCCCTTGTTCATCAATTACTGTTGCTGTGATGGTATATTTTCCAAATGAACGCTGATCCCAGATGTATTCGTAAGGTGGCTGAGTGATTTCAGCTGAGAAATTATTCCGTTTACCTGTTATTTGAAAGATTACTTTTTCAACAGCAAGGTCTGATTCAACATTACTATCAATGGTCATTTTCCCAATTACATAAGTCGTTGATAGTAACTTGTTTTTTGCTTCATTACCACGAATATAATGATAAAACGGTTTTGGAGTTTTTAAACCAATAGTTGGTGGAAGTGTTCCCTCTGTTACTCTACTAGCAGTTGTTGCATCCACATAGTAAGCATCAAATTCTTTATTTTGTTCAGTAGGATTTGAATAACCGGTTTGTTTTTCATCATTAAATAAGACTGCTACAACCCATAGATTTTCCTTCACAACATTAAATCCTTTTTCTGAAGGGTTCCAATCTTTTGAAATACTTTTGTTTTCTCCTGAAGAAATACTAATTTCTTGATGTAATCCATAATCTAAAAATGAAAAATGATATGGATCTCCGTTCACATCTGACCATTGGCTCTTAATCTCAGTAACATAAAGTTTGATCGTTCCAGTATATGTCGAATCTTCAAAATTGTTAATGTATATTGTGTTTGTAAGTTCCTCTCTTGTTTCATTCCATTCAGATCTTAATGTGAGTTTAATTGATGAAGCTGGACGATTAGATGCTTTATTTAAAGTTGAATCAAAATTATCTATGATATTTTGTGAACCAATAAGAACCTCATATCCGCCATCTAGATAAACGGTAGGATACCCTAAAATATTATACGCATTTTCCAATCGATCATTCGCTTTTTGGTTCTCATCTTCTACCATACTAACATAATAAAATGATGTATCTTGTTTTTCGTATGCATTATGAATTGCTTCAGCGGCTTCAGGACAATTTGAACACCAGGTTGCTGTTCCTTCTTCTACAAATACAGCTCTTTGTATATTTTCACCATCATCTGAATTACTGTTTTTAAGAACTGTAATTATATAGAATCGTGATCCATCTGTTGAAGGATCTCCAATGGGTCCATTTTCTGCTTTGTCATTGATGGTTACATAATAGTGATAATTTTTTGTTTCATCAGAAGAAACTGTTAATGTGTATGATTTTGAAAGAATAGATGTTGACTGCCAGTTAACATCAGTTTCTTTCCTGTAAAAAAGGGTTGCTTCGGTTACATTTGTATTATCTGAAAATTCGATTGAAATTTGTTTTTGTTCTCCTTGGTACATAGTAAAATTTTTTGAAATCACGGTAAGTGTGGGAGGTTGGGTATCTTGTTCACTATTGTTATCTGATAATAGTAAGGAACCAGCAAGTATTGAAACTAAAATTAGGGCTACGACTATGTATCCTGGTGGAATATAGATGTTTTTAATTTTCATATCTTTCAAATCCTTTTATGGGATGGTTAGTACTACTTGATCAATATAGTGAGCAAAATAAAATTGAAGGTAGGGGAATTGAATAAATCCCGAGCGAAAGTGCGGAATCCAATGTGACACGGTTGTAAAAATCATAAGATTATTTGGATTAACATTGGTGATTGGATCTTCAAAGGATGTGTCCTGAGGATTCCATTGGGTTTTTAATGTGATTGTTTCTCCTTTTTTTATTCGTATCTGTTTGTTAAGTGCAAAATCAAGGAGAGCGAAATGATATGGATTCCCATCAGCATCATTCCAGCGTGATTCCTTTTCAGTGATATATGATCGTATTCTTCCAGTATACTGTTGATTGCCTGTGTTGGTTATATTAATGATAAGATTCATATTTTGTTCATCGTTGATTTCAACGGATCCTGTTAGGTTAACAGGTTTCCGATTTGATCGTTGAGATGATTCATCAATTGAGGAACTGTAAATATCAGATAATACTCCATTACTTCCGATATGGTGAATATATCCTCCATCAAAATAAACTGAGGGAATGGCGTAATTGGTGTACTCTTGACTTCGTTGTTGTGCTGCTGGATTCATATCAACAACTAAACTGATATAATAAAAAGATATATCCTTAGTATTAAGATTATATAACGTTTCAGAAGCACCAGGGCATTGAGGACACCACGTCGCCGTAGTATATTCTATAAATACGATTTCTTCTTCTAAGGTTGAACGTATTATAGACTTATCTTTGGGGAAACTAGCAGATGAAATAAACGAAACAAGAATTATTGTGAATATGGTTAGAATAATAATGTGTTTCATATTCATTTTTTGTCCCCAATTTATTAGAATATAATAATCTTTTTTACTCCTTTATATTTTAATTATAAACTCATTGATATTTAATATTAACGCTTGTTATTACCATTATATTTTAAAAAAATCTATTCACTATTGGCTTAGCAATTGTAATTATGTTGTAAAGATTAAACGAATGTATGAATTAATGTAAAATAATTAAATTTAAACATCTGTTTCTTATTTTTAATATAACTTTATAAACTAGAACTTCATTCAGATATTGAAAAGAAAAATATGGTTAGGTGGTGCTGTTCAGTATGCTTGTTCCTGGATCTGAAGATGAGAAGAATTTTGTTGCAAACCTGTTAAAAAAGCATGAACAAAAAATTCTTGAGAAAAATC
>JAGXLH010000103.1 GCA_018334795.1 Thermoplasmatota archaeon | reverse complement strand
GGAGAAGAGAAGAATTCTGTTTTTTTCTTGGTATTAACCGAAATTTTATACATACTATCCCATTCAACTAATGAAAAACGGTATTGTTATTTAAATAATATGTTGGAACAAAACAGTATCTTAACAAAAAAATGCATTAAATGGATTGAGTGCAGATGATCTTGCAAAAAAATTCAATTCCAAAAGCAATCCTTTTTGATATGGATGGCGTATTAATCGAATCGCAAGATGCCTGGTGGAGAGCAATTAATGTCGCTCTTAGCTGTTCAGATCATCCAACCATTACAAAAAAAGATTTTATCGATCATCTCTGGGGAAATGATTTCAAAAAATCAATATCATACCTTGGAATCACCGCAAACGTATTTTTAGATTGCAAAGAATGGACACAGACATACCTAGAACATATTTTATTAAAAGAAGATGCACGTGAAACGCTCTCTAATTTGCATGAAACATATCAACTTGCCGTAATCACAAATACTCAGCGATTTATCACTGAACAGGTGCTTGACCAGTTCCATTTAACTAGTTTTTTTGATGAAATTGTCTGTGCAGATGATGTAAAGAAAGGCAAACCATATCCAGATATTATTTATCGAGCCTGCAAATTACTTGACATACCGGTTAATGAAGCAGTTGTCATTGGCGATACGAAAAGTGATTTTTTAGCAAGTAAACAAGCCGGATGCTCTATAATCGGCATGAATTTTGAACATAATCATAATCCGTTTATCCATCATCTTTCAGAAATCCCTCAAATACTCAATCAAATAGGAACATAACTTTAAAGAACAACAAAGAAGCAGTACAGAATTTCATTTTGTTAAAATGTCGACAAGTCTTTAAATACGCTAAGCAGCAAAAGTATATCCATAACAAAATAAAAGGATGGTGTAAAGAATAATGGATAAAATTGTCGTATCTGGAGCTGTTGCAGGAGTGCTTATATCTGCACCAACATGGATGATTGCAACTGGGCTCTAATATTATTAAGAAAAATACTAATTTTTCATTTATATAATTCTGGCAAGCATCTTTGCTTATAAAGTTTTTCAGCAATAAAAAATGTTTGTTTTTTTATTGCTCCTGAAAACTCTTGATTTATTTCCTCTAAAATTTGTAATAATTCATTAAAATCCTTAACTACAAACTCAGGTTCTAAATCAGCCCAACCAAGTGCAAAGTTCATAAATTCAATGTACTTCTTTTGCGAAAGATATGAAAAAACTGGTTTTTTCAACTCATGATTTTTAAGGTAAATATTAACTTTGTATTTTTGAAGACCTAATTTAGCAAGATCGATATTTACTCTAAACGCTTTTATTACTTCAATCTCAACAAGCTTGTCTAATCGATAATTTATTTTTTGTGAAGAACAATCGAGTTTTTCACCTAAATCAACAAGTGATATACGAGCATTTTCCGCTATTTCATTTAATAAATAGTAATCTGTTTCATCAATATCAACAGATTCCACCCCGCAATTCATGTCAAAAAAACTTCGTTTTTCCGTTTTCAATTTATTTGGCAGTAAATAGGATTTCATAAAAACTGAAGATTTAATGTAAATAGAAATCGCATGTTTTTCAATATATTTTTCATACTTATCCAGGGTTCTATCCCAAAATTGATAGAATTCATAAATGTTTTTTACCCAAATTACAACATCAAGATCAATTTCACTTTTAACTGTAACAACAACCCATGAATATTTGTAATCAACAAAAAAATCAATGATTTCCTTTTTAATCTCTGGTGTCACATAGTGAAAATTGATATACAATCTGAACACATTATAACCGAGGCGGAATGTATCTATAATCGAGTAAAAATTTGTTATGATTCCATTTTTTTTTAGTTTATCAATTCTATAGCCAACAACATCTCTACCAAGTCCAACCTTCTTTCCAATTTGACTATTCGATTGTCTGCAATTAAGATCAAGTTCGTATAATATTTTCCTGTCTTTTACATCAATTTTTTTCATAATTTCATTGCAAATTAAGATATATGTCTTATGTTTTTGAACCTTTCTAATTTTTTATAAATTCGCACAAATTAAACTGCTTTCCTTTGGTAGATACTTTTTTAAAGTTACGATTAATGTAATTTTTAAGTGGATGGTGTGTACCTTGGAGGATAACTCTGTTTTACTTATTTCGATGCCTTTTGCGGATATTTCACTGCCTTCAATCCAACTTTCCTTATTAGAGCCCTATTTAAAGGACAATGGAGTTAGTGCATCCTCACTACATTTGTATTTATTTGCTGCTGAAACGTATGGATTAAACAATTATATTTCATTAATAACACCTCCAAATGATCCTTATGTTTCCCAGATGATTTTTTCAAAATATGTTTTTCCAAATCATTGGAAAGCAAACAAAGAATCTTTTAAAAAATATTATGAACAAAACATGGTTAAGAATCACCATTCAAATGAACAGTTTGAATTTAAGGAGTTTTTAGAAAAAACAAATCATTTTATATATAGTATCATAAACGGTGTACAATGGGACAGATTTGATATCATTGGTTTTAGTTTAAATTACGGTCAGTTTCTTCCATCATTAGCAATTGCTAAAAAAATTAAAGAAACGTTTCCAGATAAAATCATAGTTCTCGGTGGCAGTACCACCATGAACGATTTAGGACTTCGCCTCATAAAGGCATTTGACTATATTGATTACATCATTAGTGGAGAAGGTGAAGAGTCATTAACGAAGTTAGCGAAAAATAATACAGATCCATCTAAAATAACCGGATTAATTTCAAAACAAAAATCTAAAGAAATAATGAATGAACCACCATCTTTCATTGATCTGGACACACTTCCTTTCTTAGATTTTTCTTCCTTTTACCAACAATTAAAAACAAGTTCTAGTGAAATTCAAGAGTACGTTCAACTCAACAGCCGGTTACCGATTGAAATATCACGAGGTTGCTGGTGGAATAAATGTAATTTTTGCAATCAAAAAGCCTATCATCCATCATATAGAGAAAAGCAAGTTAACAGATTCATCGAAGAATTAACCTATTTATCTGAAACTTACGACATGCTTTCGTTCCAAATCATTGGTAGTGTTCTTCCTCCAAAAAACCTTCAACTTCTTTGTGAAAACATTATTTTATTAAATCGGGATTTTCAATTTATCGCCGAATCAAGAGCAGACAAATTAAAGCAAAAAGATTATCGTTTACTTAAAAAAGCAGGGTTTCATACGATTCAAACTGGCATTGAATCATTTAGTAAGCATTATTTGAAGAAAATGGATAAGGGAGTACGAGTCATTGATAATATTGCAGCATTAAAATTTTGTAAAGAATATCAGATTAAAAATGATTATAATATCATTGTGAATTTTCCCAATGAGGAACCAAAAGATTTTAGGGAAACAATTGCAACTATTTCATTATTCAATCAATATTTAGATCCACCAAGAATGAGCTCTTTTGTAGTTGGTTATAAAAGCCCAATATACAATAATTTGGATGCTTTTAATATAAGGGAAGTTATACCAAAAAAAATTGATTCGGTTATGTTTCCTAATCAGTTCTTACAACAACACACATTGTTTTTTTATGATTTTATTAGAAAAAATAGGACAGAATCTTTCCCTTGGGAACAATTAATCACTAGTTGGCAACATCAAAGAAAAGAAACTCAAATCAAGTCAATAAAAACTGGCAACATCATTGATGCGGTCCCATTGTACTATATCGATGGTGGCTCATTTGTGAAAATATTTGACAAACGAAATTTCAAAGATGTTATCATATATAATTTAAACAATGAAGAAAGAGCGGTTTTTCTTACATGTAATGAAATTATTACGTTTGATGAACTCACCAATCAACTCCCAAAATTAGATTCTCAAAAAATTAAAACCATCTTGCGGGAATTCATTGAAACAGGACTAATATTCAATGAACAAAACAATTTCTTAACTTTACCAATTAATCTTTCAGAGTATATAGGCAATCATAAAAATTCAAAAAATAAACAGGTGAAACAGGAGTCATTAGTTTTTCGCCAAATATAAAAAAAGGTTAATTTTCCTACATTTAAAAAATAAAATATTTTTTTTTGGAATTTTGTAGGATTTTATATAATTGGGGTTTTATGTATCCGCCCCTATATTATTTTACTTGGGGGCTTAAATGAACTCAAGAATCTCTCCGGGAATTTCATTACAACTTCATGAATTCTCAGGATTGATAATGACTTCGCCATTTCCAAAAAAATCTATCTATCAACTTGAAACAATAGCACTTCGAGGTCGATGCTGAGCATGTATTTTTTTCTCTTAACCTATTCTATTCTTGGTGCAGGCATCAAATTCATCGATGCTGCATATGATGAAAAAACGTTTAGTAAGAAATTAGCCTTGCTCTTGGCTCCTTTCCTAGGTGGATTATGGGCTTATACTATGTTTATAAACCCATTTTCCGCTACCATTCTCCTTTCCATTTTACTCGGTGTTATCTTAAAAGGAAAAATTGATAATATCGCTCATTTCTCAGGAGTAATCATCATCATACCTGTTATCCTCATCTTAGGCATCGAACTACTCATTGTTCCGCTTCTTTTTCTTGCAGCTGCAGCATTGCTCGATGAACTAGGAAATGATTACGTGGGAGACTCATATGATAAAGTAAGTAGAAATCCCGTGTCTCGTTTTTTTGTTTATTTTTTCGATCACCGATGGTTATTAAAAATCACAGTACTGTTCCTTTCAGTAATTGGAATGATACCTCTTCAGTTCTTTTTTGCCATGATCTTTTTTGATTACTCATATCTAACTATTCGCTATATCAGCGAGGTCAGACAAGGAAAAAGACCTGGTTTCGATCGATTTGAATATAAAGTAAAATCAATCTTAGCACAAAAGAAAATTGTGAAGGATTAATCGATTCAACCATAATTCTAAAAAAAATAGATAATATTTATAATGGTTAAAATTATACTGAGATGAATAGTTTAATCATAAAATATTAACAAGATTATTTATTAGAGAATAGGGTGGTGTGCATACAAGAATTTATTCTTAATACAGGGATTTTTACTTATTTATTATTTTTATTGTTTCCAGTGTTAGGTGCTGGCATTAAATATGTTGATGCTGCCTTTGATGAAGAAGTATTCAACAAAAATAAAGCAGTCATAATTGCTCCGTTCATTGGAGTACTTTGGGCGTTTACCATGATTCTTCATCCCATGGCTGCAACCATTCTTCTTGCAATCATCCTTGGAGTTTTAATTAAAGGAAAGATTGATAATGTCGCTCACGCAATAGGTTTAATTAGCATTATCATTTTTTACGTCATCTTATGGTATGTTTTTGATGGTGTTATCATTTATTTTATGCCATTGTTTTTTCTTGCAGCTGCTGGCGTTCTTGATGAAATCGGAAATGATGTGATTAGTTATAATAATGAATTTTCTCATAATCATTCATTTGGTTTTCAATTCTTTAAATATTTTTTTGGCCGAAGACATTTTATGAAAGTAGCTCTCATCTATCTTTTCATCGTTGCCGGTTTTCCGCTTTATTTTTTTGTTGCGTTTCTTTTCTTTGATGAAGCCTACATGATG
>JAGXLH010000102.1 GCA_018334795.1 Thermoplasmatota archaeon | reverse complement strand
TTAAGTTTTTTATACATTTTTTTCAGATCATCATCTGCATCTGTTTCATCGATTGTTTCTATCCATGCCATACGAGATCACAATCATAGTGTTGTTTTGTTATTGTTTGTCTGTTGCTTCGGTAAGTTGGGTGACATTATTTTTTGTAAAAAATCCATCAAAATCACCATAGCGATGAATGTATTCATTTACAAGAAGAGTTGATGGAGATGGTTTTGTAAACGTTTGTTTTAATCCATCTTTTTCCGATCCAACTAATCCAATGAGAAATTCCATTTGGTTTTGTTTTAATTGACTAAATGTTTCTTCAATGTTTTCAGTGTGAAATGCCATATGATGAACTCGTGTACCATAATTATGAATAAATTTTTCTGTCGGGCCTGATTCTTCATCATTCTTATACGGAACGACTCCAGAGGTAAAAACCATAGCGAAATCATCAGCTGAAAGCCGGGCAACATTAGTAATTGAATTAAACAATTTTACATAAATTGCAAAATCAAAATAATAATTTGTTAGTTCCATGAATTCAATGATTGCGGCATCTCTATCGGTGGCACGTACTCGTGTTGCGGTATGGTCAAGTTGTTTTATGTTTTGTAAATATGATTTTTTGGGTTTTTCTAACGGAATATGTAGTTTTTCAGAATTTGATGACTGGTATGATTTGTTTTCTTTATGCCATTGTATTAATCCAATGGAGTTACCGGTGTATTGTGAGGGAATGGTTTGGATAAAAGAATAATTTTTATCTTGAATGATATCATCAGTAAGGAAATTGACACCCCGTTTTTTTTGAATTTGAACGTATTTTTTGATGTTTGGAGTGGTGAATAAAAAAGTTTCAAGTCGAGTATTTGGCACATGTTGGGATTTCGGATGTGTATTAAATTCAAAAAAGGGATTGTTTTCATGTTGAACGTTTTGCTTTCGGGATCGAATCAAAAATGATGCTGAATCTGGATGAGTAAGCACTATTGTTTTAAACTGATCATCTTCAAATGCTTCTGAAAAAGATAGTCCCGTTGAGCGGATAAGATCAGTTGCAGCAGCAACTCGTAAGTGTGGTTCAGTGTTAATTATTATTGAATCAAGACCCTCTACTAATCCGTCCAAACCAAGATCTTTTCGTTCTTGAATGATTCGTGATACTTCTTTTTTTAGAAATGCATCACTATTTTTGAAATTATACAGGTATTCTTTTGATGCATGACAGGTTGGACAAGTTGTTGGATGTGTTGTCTCATGAACTTTCATACATTTCGAACAAATAAGTTTAGTCATATCAATCAACAGATACACAGATTTTTCAATGCTAATCCGTGTGAGTTTTTATCATTTTTTAATACATCTCATCTATAAATATCTTATCGACTGTTAACAACATGTTTTGATATCTCTTTGTTGAACCAATACCTTTAAAATAAGGATCAATCTTCACCACATGCATGGGCAAAAATATGGATCTCATTCAAATCCTTCTCATTGTAATCATTGGGATGTTTATCCCGTTTCTAGGATCATTGATTATCATGTTTGATGTTTCACCATTTTCTACTGATGGTTTATTAACCATTGCTTCAACTTTTGGCTATTTCCTACTAATTTTTGGATTAGAACTAGGTGTAGTCTATGTATATTTTTATTCAACGAATGCTATTGCACAGAAAAAAATAGATAAAGAAGTAGATAAAAGAAAGAAAAAGGAATGAATTTTTTTTAATTATTTGGTCAGATTTTCCAAATCTTCAACAATTCCTTCAAGATCTTCTTCATGTTCCTCTTCATCTCGAAGGATTTCTACTATGATTTGATAGGTGACTGGATCGATTTGCATTGTTTCTTTTAACAATTTACTGTATACACTAATCGCGCATTGTTCTCCTTTGATGTTTTGATTAAGGATTTTATACACGTTTGGATCTGATGGTGCATCATAGCCACAATTTGTTTTTTTGTACCATTCTTTTGGATCGATAATTGGTGTACCGCCAAGTTGAAGGATTCGTTCCACAAGCATATCCGCATGTCGAAGTTCATCATTGGCATGCTCAATCAGTTCTCCTTCTACTTCGCCTTTCATTGGGCCAACAACAACTTTTGATCCGGTCCAATATTGATAGTATGCGAGCCATTCATCGGCTAATGCATTGTTCAGCAATTCTAAAATATGATCGACTTTGTCTCCTAATAGTTCACGGCCTTTTGTTCCCATGATTATTTACCTCCATTCTTTATTGAGTGGTCGTCTGTTACTTATCCCGTTCTTTTTAATTGTTTCGCTTTGAAACTGGTGGATATTTTTCTTATTTTTCACCAAATCATTTTAAATGTTTATTTGATGCCTGATTGCGTATGGAATCCTTATTGTTTCAAATTGTCATTCCTTTCATATTATCTGCACTAGTTGTTGTTCTGGTAACCGTTATTGCTGAAAAATTTGGAACGAAAGTCGGTGGTATTTTTGGTACACTTCCATCAACTCTTGTTATTGCTCTACTTTTTATCGCGATTAATGAAGGAAATCGATTTGCTTCTGATGCTGCAGCAGTGGTTCCGGCTGAACTCGGCATTAATGTTGTTTTTTTACTTGTGTTTGCCTTACTTGTTCATCGATCTGTCCCCTTTGCATTTCTAAGCACATTTGCCGTATGGGGATTTCTCTCATCATTACTGGTCATTTTTAACATGGATTCTATGGTAGTGTCTGTTTTAATTTATCTTATTGCTGTTGTTGGAGCGTTTTTTGTTTTGGAGTTTTGGAAAAACAGGCCTTCTTCTGGAATGGTAAAAGTGCATTATACCGCAAAAAAAATTGCTTTTAGAGGTATTCTTGCAGGTATTTTTATCGCTCTTGCTGTATCGCTTTCTAGTGTTGGATCTATTATTAGCGGTATTTTTTCTGTGTTTCCTGCGATTTTGTCTTCGACAATGATTATTACCGTGAGAGCACATGGTCCGGATTTTGCAGCGGGAATGGCTAAATCCATGCTTCTAGGATTGTCAAGTGTGGTTACGTATGCAACATTAATACACTTTTTGTATCCGGTATATGGAATTATTATGGGTACTATTGTTGCTTATGTTTGTTCATTTGGGGTAACTCTTCTGATTTTTATGTTTCGAAGAAGGATTTCATAAAAAAAGATTGTTAAAGGGAGGCTAAGTGGGGAGATACCCATTATTTTGAGGGAGGAAAGGATGGGATAAAAAAGTAAGCGGTATCTCCCCACCTAAAAGGGAAGGGTTTTTTAGAGAGTAATTAGACATGGTTTTTCACTTGTGTTGTCTATTTTCGGTAATTTACTATTCTTGTCATCTCTTCTTGCACCCTTCACTAATATATGTGTAAGTACTACTATAAAAATATTTCTAAAATTTTTGGTGTTTTCCGAATTGCAAATCTGTTTTTAATGTGAAAAAAATTTATCATAAATAATGTGAAAAAATAATTCTTTACCCCCACCAACAACAGTCGTCATTATATTATATGTTGGCGAATCCCTTTTTTTACCTGTTATTTAAGATTATTTTGATTAATAATCCCAGTCCTTATACGTTGAAACATTAGACGAAGAGGTTTGTTCCTCTGATCGGTCACTGCCATTATTATCATACTGTGCATCTACAATAATTCCTTCCATATCTCTGATAAGAATAGCATCTTCTTGCTCATTTAGTTCGGTGGAATACATCTTTCCACCTTGGTATAACAAACCTTTTGTGTTATTTAAGGCAGCATCAGTTCCCATCTGTAAATCAGAATCGTAATCCGAAATATTTTCCAATTGTTTTAATTGATAGGCATCATTTGCCATTCCGATCATAGTTCGGAATTTACGGATCTTGCGTTTATCATCTTCTCGGTTGATACGTTGTTTCATCATGGAAATCAATGCAGGGATATCATGCAAACTGATTGGAAGAAGGATTTTTTTCCAAAACCAATTATATGTTTTGTTACCTCTTGCATTGACATGTTCTGGTTGTTTTTCAGGATAAAGAATGACTTTTCCACCGAGGGATCGATGGGTTTTCCTCCACTCTGTTCGTTTCCGGTCCAATTCTTTTTTCCGTTCACTTGTTTTTGCCATATCATTACCTTTCTTGTGTTAATATCTGCTTGCCTATAGAATTAACATGGAAACGGTTTATTATTAACTTTTCGTATATTTAAAAGTTATATGGCAACTCCCCTCGTCACTAACCATACAGGGTCCAACAGGATGGCTGGGAGTACACGTTTTTGCAAAAAGAGGGCAATCTTGTGGGATGATAAGTCCGCGGAGTAATTCCCCACATCGGCAACCTTTAGGCTCTGAAAAAGTTTGGTTTTTAAGATGTCTAAGTTCCTCATCAAATTTTATTCGGGCATCATACTTCTGGAATGCTGATTGTAGTTTCAAACCAGATGAGGGAATAGTTGAAAATCCTCTCCACTCTTTATTTTCTCTACTAAAGACTTTTTTGAGTAGTTGTTGTGCGACAATATTTCCCTCTTCTTTTACCGCGCGAGTATATTCATTCTGTATGATTGGCTTATCGTTTTTTATTTGTTTTACTAGCATCAGAGCAGCCATTAAAAGATCAATTGGTTCGAAACCAGTAATAACTTGAGGGATGTGATAAGTTTCAGAAAGAAAAGAGAATGGGTGAACACCAATAATGGTTGCAACATGTCCCGGTTCAATGAATCCATCAATATTAATTTCTCCCATTTCAACAATAGCTTTGAGTGCAGGAGGAATTAACCGATGGCAGCAGAGAATACTAAAATTTTCAGGAGGATTGTTGAGTAACACTGCTGCTGTTGATGGAGCGGTTGTTTCAAATCCAACGGCCATAAACACGATTTGTTTGTTGGGTTTTTGTTCTGCAAGAGACACGGCATCTTCAATACTGTATACAGTTCGGACATCATGGCCTTCTGTTCTTAGATATCTAAGTGAATGGTGTTGACCTGGAACATTAATCATATCGCCATAACTAGTGATAATATGACCTTGCTTTGCTAAATGAATCATTTCTTCGATCTCACGAGGAGTGGTAACACAAACTGGACATCCCGGGCCTTGAATGATAGTAACCCCTGCTTCCTTCAAAAGTGAATCAAGACCGTTTTTCATAAGTGAATCTTGATGGGTTCCGCACACATGCATAAAGGTGAGTGAAACATTAGAATCCTTGATTTGCTGAATGATTTTTTTGGAAAGTTTCTTGTCTTTGAGTGAAAACACTATTTTTCAGCTCCTTCATCAACCATATCGTGAAAAACAGCAAGTGTTTCCTGTGCATCTTTGGGATCGACTTTTTGGATGGCAAAACCGGCGTGAACTAGGACATAATCATTAACTGAAACGCGTAGAAATGAAATATTTGCTTTTCTTTTTGTGCCACTTCCATAATCTATCACGGCTTGTTTTTTTTCTTTGTCGATTTTGATGATTTTTCCAGGTACGGCAAGGCACATGCTCCAGAGGTAAAACACATGATTATTAAGGTTTTTTGGCAGTACTCATATTTATAGTGAAAAGTTAACAATTGAATATTTTTCATTTACTTTAGCAAAGAGTTAAATAATGTGCAATTCTATAAAATAT
>JAGXLH010000101.1 GCA_018334795.1 Thermoplasmatota archaeon | reverse complement strand
TTGGACTTGCCATGCAATACACAAAGGATATGTTCTCATCAATGATTGATAGCAGCAGTCATTCGTACTGTTACGTATGGTATAGCTGGAATCTTTTTGGTGATCCAGCGCAACAATTACGAATAAAACCTGAAGAAAATAATCCTCCTGTTATTTCATCTCCGATTCCATCTCCTGATAGTGATAATGTCTCAAAAAACATTACGTCACTCTCCATTCAGATGAATGATGCAGATGAAGATCTTCTCAACTGGTCGATTGAAACCAGTCCAGATATTGGTAGTAACAGTGGAATGAATGAACAAGCAGGGACAAAAAGCTGTGAGATCGATGGATTATCGTTTGATACAAGCTATACTTGGTATGTGAATGTATCCGATGGAAAAACTGAAATTTGCCATCTATTTTCGTTCAATGTGGAATCTGGGTCAATGAACCATGCACCACAACTATCGTATCCGAATCCTTTGAACGAATCCATCAATATCGATGTGCATCTCTCTGAAGTCTCAATTCAGATCAATGACCTAGAATCAAATATCTTCTCCTATACTATCCAAGGAACACATGTTCAAGGAATAACTAATGATAATCAATCCAATGGAACTAAAACAACGACATGTATCACTCCATTACCATTTGCTACCCAGATCATGTGGTATGTAAATGCAAGTGATACAATGAACGCAACGTATGAATGGTTCACGTTTACCACAAGAGATAAATACATTCCACAATCACCCAGTGATCTAACAAGTTATGCTGTGAATCGAAGCTGTATTCATCTCGAATGGACTGTTGATGATCAAACAGATAAAACACGAGTGGAACGCAATCTTTTTCCAGAATGGGAATTAGGATCTGGAGTCCTTGTGTATAATGGAACTGATCAAAAAATCATAGATAACAACCTTTCTTCTAAAGAAACCTATTATTATCAAGCTTGGAGTTACAATGAAACCGATAACGTCTACAGTTTGAATTCGACTTCTGGTCAACAAACAACTCATCTTAATCATCCCCCTGAAATTACATCTGTTACCCCCTTGAATAATTCAGAGAATCTTAGTGTTGAATTTACGTATCTGGCTAATTTATCTGATTTGGATGCTGATCAACTTCAATGGATGATAACCTGCTCACATGGTGAATGCAATAGTTCAAAAGCAAAAAATACGACCGCATCACTTGATCTTAACAATTTAGAGAAGAACACTACTTACCGTGTTTGGATAAATGTCACTGATGGCTATGATTGGACTCGATCATGGTATCAGTTCAGCACTCATCAAATACATATTCCTCCAAAAGTAACTGGTTTTTCTGCTAATATAGTAAATAGTACTCAGAGTCAGATTTCTTGGGATAAACCAGCGTATAACCCGGTTTTACTTGAATATCATCAGCAACCCGAATGGGATGTTGGGAACGGAATCACGTTATATAATGGAACGGAAAAAAACACCATTACTCATAACGGATTAACAAGAAATACTACCTATCATTATCAACTCTGGCAGTATAACTCATCAGATCAAACCTATAGTGAGCCAGTGTCAACTCAGATTACAACACCGTCTAATGTAAATCCGATCCTCACTGGTGAAACACCACAAAATCAAAGCATACCCTCATCGCTTCCATCATCCTGGTCGGTCATGATTACTGATTCAGATGAAGATTTATTAAATTGGAGTATCACCATTTCTTCAAAAGATTTTTTACAAGAAAAAAATAGAACTGGTGAACCATCTGGCTTGAAAACAGTGAAATTAACTGATCTAAGATATCAACAAACCTATACCGTAGAAGTCATCGTCCACGATGGATTTTCCTCTGTTAAACGATCCTATGTGTTTTATACTAACGAAAAACCTCCTTCTTCCCCATCATCCTCGTCTTCCTCTGGAGGTAGCAACGGATTGATGCCTGTTGTACCCAACCAGCCTCCTGTCGCAAAAATAGAACATAATGTCACTGCAGTCATCGGAGAAACAGTACTGCTCAGTGCAAAACAGAGCAGCGATGAAGAAACAGATGCCTTACAGTATCGTTGGGATTTCACAAGTGATACAATTTGGGATACTGAATGGTTAGAAACACCACTCATCAATACCTCATACAATCAGACTGGATTGTACACAGTAACTGTTGAAGTCACCGATGGCACGAGTTCAGATCAGGATACCGCACTGGCCCGCATCCTTCAAGGAAATAAAGCACCTACACTAAGCTATGATTGTGTCAATGAAAGCATTCTTATCTTATCCACCTGGAATTATGATGTTGTTCTTAATGATGCGGATGGTGATACCTGTCGATACAAGATTGATTATGGAGATAACACCTCTTTAGATTGGTCTAAATTTCATCCGGCAAATAGTACACACCATCTGCATCATACCTATAAAAAAACCGGTTCATTTCAAGTACGATTACTTGTTGAGGATACAAATCAAGCACAATCCGGATGGATCACTCTTGGAAACCTGACCGTGATGCCATCAACTGATTCCTTCTTTGTTTTTCCATCTAATGAACGAGAAAAGATCACGATTCAAATTGATCAACAAATTTGTTTGAATGCATATCAAGACTTTATCAACATTGATGATACTATCAAAAACATCTCTTGGTATATAGATGGTTGTTTACTTGGAACTGATCCAACGTTCTGTTATCGGTTCACTGCACCAGGAACCCGAATTCTTTCTTGTGTATATACTACAAATACTGGAAGAACATATCAAACTGATCAACTCCTTATCATTGAATCAAAAGATGAACTATTTTTTTTCAATCATTCATTATTTTTTGCCTTTGGAGCTTTTCTCTCAGCTGGTGTTCTGAGTGGCGGCTGGTATTATTTGAAAAAAAAGAAGAGATACCTTGATAAAAAAAGTGATCAGATGACACATCATGAATATGAAACACAAAAAAGTACACCAGGTAAGTATGAACATATCTCAAAACAAGTTGATGAAGTTCTAAAGAAATAATATTACTTTCTTTTCTTTTGTTGTTTTATTATTTTTAACAAATTTTTTAAATGATTTAGGATGCTTTTTTCAGATTTCAGAAAGACTAATCTGTAACAGCCAAATTTATAATTGTTAACAAAAAAACTTATAAAGTATCTTTTTTATCACATATTTGGAGTATGACTATCATATAAAACTATTCCGGAGGGAGAATAGAGTTTATTTTTTTGTCTCCTTTGATAAATCTCCCTCCAATGCCCCCTTTTTTGACTATATTTATCTATTATTTTATGTCTACCTGAGATTCTTTTGTAAGATTGATAATCCTGGTGTACTTTTTTAAATCATATGAAAATAGGTTTTTTGGTTCACAACGTTTTGATCAGATTTCTTAGTGAACGTTTTACGCATATCTTTTAAGACTTCTGAAGATGAAAACCTCAATAGTTGAGATCGTAGAAACAATATATATCCCTGATCTTGTTTTAAATGGTGATGCGGGGACATTTCTTGCCATTAAAACGTATCCGAAAACCACTGTTTCAGAAAAGAAATATTTTGGTAGTGATCTATAAAAAAGTTGATCCATCTGACGGATTTTGCACGTGATTTGGGTGTGATTTGTTAGCTGATTGGATGCGGGGGGATTGTTTTTTTTAGACCAAAAAGTATATAGTGTTATAACGTTATAACTTATGGTATGGGAGAAACAGTGAAAACAACACTTCGAAAAATCGGTAATTCATATGGAGTTATCATTCCATCAAAAATCATCAAGAAACTTCAAATTCATAAGGGTGAAAAAATTACCATAATCATTCCCTCCTCAAATCAAAAAAAACGAAATGAACTTATCGAGGAATTAGCTGGATCAGAGTACGGTAAAGAATCATTCTTACGAGAAAAAAAGGATCGATTTTAATGTTTATTGATACGTCAATCATCATCGATATTCTCACACATAAACAATCTTCAGATCAGTTTAAAAAAATTTTTTCATTTATTAAAGATGAACCACTATACATATCTGTTATTCAACTTGGGGAACTCTCTGATTGGTGTTTTAAAAATAATGTCGAGGTCAATAAATGCTTACCTAAAATAAAAAAGATGGTTTCCATCATTTTGCTTGATGAAACAATATGTTTGCATGGATCTAAATTAAAACATACCGCTCGAAAACAGGGAAATAAGAAATTTAGTTTGATCGACGGTCTCATTCTTGCAAGTGCAACTTCAGTGGATGAAAAGCTATTGACAAAAGATACTGATTTTATTAATAGTTCCCAGGCAATTGTACTCTTTTAAACAATCTAAAATGGTATCAACTTGAACCTATTTTTTTATCTTTTTTTGATAATATGTGATGTAATTTTTTAAATAAGATAATTCTGTAATTTTAAAACCATAGAGGAAAACTGATGAAAATTGTAGGGTTTGCTTTGAGAGAAGGTTGTGGTGGTATCTTGCAAAATTTTTTAGTTATTTTGGTGTTTTTGACTTGTCCATTTAAACGTGGATGATTTTATGGAGGGTGTTAAAACAGGGTTTTTGAGTTTATATTTGTTAAATCATAAATTAGTTAGTGTGCTTTATTCAACAGTATTTTTTTACAAGCACAATTTGATTTGACAGATAAGATCTCTCAAAAGAAGAAGATAACATTTTATATTTTCATTTATATATCTTATCATGATGATCATATTCTTCGATGATGACAAGTTTTTTAGATTCCTTTATGGAAAAGGCCAACACAAAACTTTTATCAATGTGAACTCTTCGCAGATGATGAAGTGGTTTTCGAAGGTTTTTATAATGATGCGGATTTAATCGGATTTCCTCAATTTTTTTTGAAATCGCATCTAATTGTTCCGGATCTTTTTTTGCAAGTTTAAAGAAAATCTTTTCTACTGATTTTCTGATTTCAAGACGATACATCTTATTCTAAACCAAAGTGTTTTTTAAAATCGTTTACTTTTACGGTTGATTCTTTCTTGCGTTTTTTCATCTTTTCAATAAATTCGGGCTTGAGTTCTGGTTCTAAAAATTCTTGTTCATACTGTTGTATTACAAAACTAATGGCCTCGGATTTGTTTTTCAGACCAAATTTTCCTTTTATGATGTTTAAAATCCTATTCTCTCTTTCCTTTAATTTAATAATTGCCTGAACCATAGTATCGCCAATTATATTTTATTATTAATTATAATGATTTATAACAATTTATAATTTTTGGTATGATCGACCCCATCCAATAATTCCATATGAATTGGTGAGTGAAATGAAATATTGGGTCTGTAGCAGTTATAGAATGATACCCTTTGCAGAGTTTGCTAAAGAGGTAGATAGTGGTGGTAGCAATTGATGTGAGATGGGTTGCTGTTTTTTGCTTTTTTATTGTATATAAAGTATGATTTTTTGTTGTGAATTTTAAACAGTGCACATCTTTTTAAGGATATGCACTGTTTTGCATGTTGGATAAAAGACATGCAAAAAGAGATTGTATCTCATGATATTAAATCTACCTCTCAGTTTTCAGTGAGGAATATCTTTTTGGATGATCATCATTGGGATGTTCATAAGCATCGTTTCTATTACGAAAAGGTCTAGGAACAATCGTTTATCAAATGTTTTTTTTGATAGTGAATAGACATCAAAGATGTCTCGCATGTTAAGATAGGTTTTTGATCGTGAGATCATGGTTGCAAATTTATTGGCAAAGAGTTCTTCTTTTTTTGGGGTCATCACTGTTATTTTTTCTTTTGTTGTCAGATGAGAAAATGATTGTATGTTATCATTTTTTAGATCTGGAATTCTT
>JAGXLH010000100.1 GCA_018334795.1 Thermoplasmatota archaeon | reverse complement strand
TGACCATGAATACATTACCAATAGGATTCTTCGTTCGTTTTTTAAATACCGCATTTCGGACAACCCCAGTTACTCCATCTCCAAACGCCATGAACAATGGTGGAATAATGGCAATCCATGGTGTTCCAACGACAAGCCAGATAAGAAAAACAGTTAACGCCCACATTAAACAAAAATTGACATCATTTAAATTATCCTCGGTTTGAAACCAATACAGTATTTTTCCTGTTTTGTGAGGAATATACGTAAAAACGGTGAGAACGATTCCTGCAAGAAGGGGCATCCACGGTGAAGCAAAAAGGTATGGTACTAATAGTACGACGACACCACCAGCAAGCATATGAATTATTTTTCGATTGTAATAGACTGCAACATTTTTTTCAAATCCTTTTTTCCTCATGAGTTCATATGAAAATTTTGTTCCAAGGGTTACTGCAGTTGCATAAATACTAAGCAGAAAAAACCAGATGACTTCATTCAGAGTTACAGAAATTGAGGATAACATTTACCTTTCTTGAAAGACTAGTTGAATTTTATTCAAATAGTTTTTGATTCGTTTAAAAAAAATGTATGTATTCCTATCTGACAATACGATTTCTCCTACGTAAGCTTTAAATAGCCAAAGTACTGTTTTATATTTGTTTGGGTGTTACTTATGATTAGAACAAAAGTAGTCAACGATTCAACGGATCTTATCCCCCTCATGCGTGCATTTGATAATTCTGTCAAAAAAGAAGTTTTCAAAGAAATCCAATCCGATTGGCGTGCGCTTAGTGAAATACGGGAAAAATACGGTTCAACAGGTGAAAAAGCATTAGAGCTCTTCGATAGAATGAAACTAGTTGAAACCAAGTGGACAACATCTGAGAATGGTGTCGATGGAAAACCCCAAAAAACGTATCGATCATATTATTCAGCATTTAACATTAACATATCCTGTCCAGTAAATGAGATTAGTGAGATTTTTACTATCGCTTCATTGAATGCTGAGGAATTTAAAGAATTGGAACAAGAAATATCTGATTTTATCGGAAAAAATGGAAAATTTGGTAACTCTGTTGCTGAACAATTCAATCTTTCAACCTTAGCATTGAAAAGTATTGTGAAACGATCACATCAATTGAAATACCAAGGATTAAAATTAATTCAAGCATAATTTTTTTTTCACAATTTTTTATCCTTCTTATAAATCTTATCTATTTATCAAACCTGTCTTTTTTACCAGATTGATGTTTTAAAAAAGGTAAGATCTAATCGATTCCAATCATCAAAATCATTTTTTCCTCGGCTTCCATCCGAGTAATCAACCATTCGATACATGTAACCATAGTTCATCACACTTTTGTATGGAAGCCATTTCCACCAATTCAATTGCCAAGGATACTTTCCTTCTTGGTCATCACAACCTGGAGTATTACCATGAAAAATTCCAAGAGTATGGCCACATTCATGCATGTATGCACTGGCATAAACCACAGGTCTTTTACCCCATGGCAAATTAACTTTTTTTTCCATGCCAAGTGCTGAGATTTGATATGAATCAATGACTGGATGAACTCCACCCCAAAAACCAAAACCAGGGTATCGTTCTGCATTGTAAAGCACTAATCCGTAATGAAAAACCCCGAATCTCCAGTTGTCTTCATCACCATGTAAAAAATAATTCCAGTAAATGTCCTTTATTTCTTCGTCAGTAGCAGAATCATCAAATGGTATGAGTTCACCTCCTCCCATGCAGCCATCATCGAGATGATACACTATATTCTGCCGATTATAAGCAGTTCGAAGCAGTTCTTTTGATTCTTCAGGAAACTCTGTTTTTTCACCATTAGGTCCTGTTTCCATAATGTCTTGTTCTACGAATAAATCTTGTCGGAATGGATCTGAAAACCATTCAGAGGTAAGATACTCTTCGTAATTAGAGAGTCCATCACCATCCGGGTCAAGATTTGAATGATTCTCCCAAGTAAATGGATCATATATCCACTCATGAGTATATTCTCTACGATTATAATCCCAACCAAAAACATGACCCCATTTCCACTCCCATTCAATAGGAATCCCATCTCCATCATCATCTCTTCCCGTATCATCGACTTTCGGATTTGTTCCGAATACTTCTGTTTCAGTCCAATATGGAATCCCATCTCCATCATAGTCATTCTGATAGATATTAAACCAAAGTTCTGCATCATAATCATGTTGATAGATACTTCCATCATCACAACCATTCAAACGACCATATCCGCTAGGGTCTGCATTAAGAGCATATTCCTCAGCGTAATCATCCCCCATCCAGTGACCACTTTTTACATTATAAAAAAGGTTGACATCGTAACTATCTTTTCCGCCTTCTTCATATCCACTAATATCACATTTTTGATCACGTCCAATATTTGAGTCCCATAATTGAATGGTGATGTTTACCCATTCTTCATCATCTGGAACATTAGCAGTGACCTTCCAATCAGGATCATAAATATAACGAGTGTTCTTCCAGATTGGACTTTGAAACATTTGGTCGTTAATCCAAACTTTCAAATAAAAATCTGGATAGCTATAGCGGTCAATGTATTCTCTGAAATTAAGGTGGTTATCGTATTTTTCAAGTGATCGTAGTTTTAAAAGTTCAAAGGTCACATGAATATCTACTAATGGATCTAAATCAGAATCTAATGGTTCTTCAACTGATTGCACGATTGGGTTAAATATTGAAAGAAGGATGAGTACTGTCGCACTTAACAATGACATGGTTATCTTTAAAAGCATATATTTTTTGCCCCCTGAAGGTAGGATTTATTCAATTACTATATATTAAATCCTTTCATATATTATTCTTTCTCTTCTACAAGATATGGTTTAGAATATTTTTCAAGAAAAAATGATTTTTATTCATTATACTGTTTGAAATAAAACTTAGAATAAAACAAATACATACGATATTTAAACACCCTATTTCATACAATCTTTCAAGATGGATTATGAGATCATCATCCAAGCATTCTGGCTCATTATTCCAGCATATGTAGCCAATGCCAGTGCCCTACTAGTGGGTGGAGGCACTCCTATTGATTTTGGAAAAACCTGGAAGGATGAAAAAAGAATCCTTGGGGATGGAAAAACCTGGCAAGGATTAATAGCCGGGTCATTTATTGGTATGACTGCCGGATTTGGCTTGTCCGTTGCTGCAAAATACGCTCAAGTGTATGATTTCCCGATTTATCTAAGTGATTTCACGGGTTTTCCCATGATGATTCCGCTCATTTTCTCTATTTGTTTTGGAGCATTGCTAGGTGATATCGTTGAAAGTTTCTTCAAAAGAAGATATAATATCGAACGCGGGTCAGATTGGATCCCATTTGATCAAATTGATTTCATTATCGGCGTATTAGTCTCTGTCTTTCTAATGAGTTCATTACTCTACCGTCTTTCATTTCTTTCGTATCATTGGTTTTTCAGTGAATTTAGTCTATATCATATCCTCACACTTCTCATTGTTACTCCATTCATTCACCTATTTTCAAATTTTATTCATCGAAAAATTATTGACAAAAAAATACAAAAAAAAAGTATTTAAACTAGTACTATTTTAATAACATGGATGATGATTTTTTTAGTGGGGAAAAACCTATGACTGATGCTGAACAAGAAGATATGAACGAAGAACTCAAAGAATGGATTAAAGAAACACATACCAAAGTAAAAGAAAAAGAAAACGATCAAAAGTCTAATCAACAACCAACTGGTTTTTGCGCGATTTGCGAGGATAACAAAGCAAAATATGTGTGTCAACGATGTAAAAAAAGTGTGTGTTCCTCCTGTTATTTTCAAATGGTTGGATTATGTAAAAACTGTGTTGAAAAAGAAACAGCTGATAAATGGCAAGGAAAAAAACCCGATTGGGAGAAACTCCTTGGCGTAAAATGGGTTGAATAACACTATTTTTTTATTCCTCACCTTCTCTTTTCAATCGTTTTCCCTCTAAATACAAACCATACATGGATCGAGCAGTTCTCCAAGAAGAAGGATAAATAGGAACACCAGCTGATTTTAAATCCCACACTAAATCCTCAAATTCTTTACCACCAACCCAGGTTCCAAGAATTGGTTTCTGATGAGTTTCATGAAGTTTTCTTTCACGAATCATTTTAAGAATAGCTCCAGTAAATTCACGAGGCCGAGCATAACCTCCATGAACCGATGCCACAATAATTCCGTCAATATGAGGATCTTCAAGTAACGCTTTCGTGGTCATTTCATACCGATAAAAACCAGCATCTGCAACTAGATCAACCGGATTATTTGGTTTAACAAGATCTGGAAGAATCTTATCAATCTTTTTTTCTGTTATACTTGATAACTTTGGCACTACAAGCCCATTTGCTTCACAAGCATCAGTTAACAAAATCCCAAGGCCACCACCATTAGTAATAATCCCAACACGATTTCCTTTCATCGCAGGTTGACCACCTAATGCTCGAGCCATATCAAATAATTCAACGATATCTCGACAACGAATACCACCTGCTTGATGAATCGCAGCACTATACATCTTATCACTACCTGCCATCGAACCCGTATGAGAAGCGGTAGCTCGAGCACCAGCACTACTCCTTCCAGCTTTTACCACAAGCACTGGTTTATGACAGGCTTTAATCGCATTCATGAACTGCCGACCATCCTTCACTGCTTCAATATACAATCCAATAACTTTCGTATCCTCATCTTGACTAAAGTAATCAATGAGATCAGCATCATCGATATCCAGTTTATTACCCACACCAATAATCTTAGAGACACCAACAAACTCATTATTAGCCAAATAAATCATACCAATACCAAGAGCACCACTTTGACTAATCAATGAGAGATTACCCTGCCTTGGAACACCAAATACAAAAGAAGCATCAAGGCCATCTGAAGCATTCTTATAACCCATGGTGTTAGGACCAAGCACTCGCATACCACTATTCTTTATGATAGAAGCCACTTCATTTTCTAATTCATGATGCCCTACTTCACTAAAACCTGAGGAGATAATAATTGCGTTTTTCACCTTTTTTTTCACACAATCCTTCATGATACCTGGCACGATTTTTGCAGGAACAGAAACTAGCACTAAATCAAGTGAATCTTTGATATCAGTAATTTTTTTATAACAAGGAATACCAAGGATTTCCTCTTCATGAGGATTCACCGGATACAAATCACAATCATAATTTGAAATAATAATATTTTTTAATGCAGCATGACCAATTTTTCTTGAATCCTTCGAAGCACCAACAACAGCGATACTTTTCGGCTTGAAAAAAACCTCTAATTTATTTTTCATCTTCCAATCACGTTTTCTTTTGTTTATCTTAATAGTGAATTACGTTTGATAACGTTTTTTCTATAATGGAATTGCGGTGACTTACTTAAACCTCATCCTGACTCGCTGGTAGATAATCATGCATTCGCTGAATAACTTCTTTACTTGTTTTCGCTGTTCGATAATCCTCCAATGGATTCTTATTCATAGTCAAAAAATGTGGTCCCCAATTATAAATCGATGTTAACTGTTCAGCTTGACCAGGATTGCCAAGAATGTAGACTGCTGCGGCAAATGCTTCTAACGTTGTTAATTTCAACGCTTTACCAAAATTGACCGGATTAACTGCTATAACAAAAGGAAGCGCTCGGGAAACATGTATTTTTGATAATTCAAAGAATTGCTGTTCAGCAGTTTTCCAAGAGCAATCAACAGCCAACACACCATGTTTCTCAGCATGCGTTGTATCTTCAGGTGATAAACTTTTTTTTGAAAATGGAT
>JAGXLH010000099.1 GCA_018334795.1 Thermoplasmatota archaeon | reverse complement strand
AATTCCATACATAGTCCACATTCCAGTGAATGCCCATCCAGCTTGCACATCAGAGATACCAAGATCCGTAGTGATATTTACAAGTAAGGTGGATGGAGTTATGCGACCTACGAAGATAAGAAGCCAGGCAAGTGAAATTAGTAGTAAGGAAGATTTTTGATACTTGTTCATGGAAAACCCGCATTAGAAAACACTATTAAAATATTCTGTAATCAAAGTTATAATATGAACTCATTTCTCATTGATTAGTAAACAGTAGACTGATTAAATGGAAAAGTATAAGTGCAACTATTGTGTTCTAATTGTTGTGTGAGGATGTACCAAATAAATACACATCTTATAGGGATGAATGCTGGGAAGGTCTGGAATGTACTTCATGAGAACCAATCATTGACTCAACATCAGATTATGAATGAAACTGATTTGAGTGAGAATGATTTTTATCAAGCAGTTGGTTGGTTATCAAAAGAGAATAAGATTTGCAAAAATGGTGAATTTTATTCCCTTGATGAGACAAATCTAACGTCAACTATTGGTGAAGCAGCTGGTGAGGTGGTAACTGTTCTTGAGGATTTATCTGAGTCAGTTGAAGGTCTAGCCACATTAACGTCTTTAGAATTAGATGAATTCCATCAAGCGATTGGTTGGTTAGCTAGAGAAGGGCATTTTCAAAACACTGAAGAGATAACGGTTTCAGATATGGATTCCGATTCATTGGAAGAACAAGTTAGTCGGTTACAAAATGAGATAGAAGTGTTATCGGATGAACTTATCTCTAGAAATCATATAGTAAGTGAACTAACTCGGCAGTTAACTGAAACTCAAACAAACAAAATTCAGAATGTTGATGTTATCGAGAAATTAAATACTCAACTTGATAGAAGTCATCAACATATTTCTTCTGTTGATGAACGAAATGTAGAATCCGATGAAAAGATTCATTTCTTGGAAAATGAAATCAGAAATCTTCATCAGGAATTAAATTCAAGAAATCATATCGTGAGTGAACTAAGCCGTCAGCTAACAAGAACACAAACAACGATTATTACCCAATCTGATCGCTTACAACGATTGCAGGATTCAATTGGACAGACTCCATCTAAAACTGGTTCTGTTTCTGAATCTCTTCGTCATCGCTTGCGTCGGATTACTCAATTACAGAAATCTTTAGATGTAACTGAGGAACCATCATTAATGTCGGAAACTAAACTGTATGATCAACAAAGTCCGGTTCTTGATATCTCCCAGCAACAAACTGTTTCCGATGAGGAACTTAGAGATGCACTTCAGGAACTTCATAACGATATTGATCATCGGATTAGTCAGAAGAAAACGCATTTACTTGATGACCATCGTTGTTAATTTCTTCTTTTTCATTTATTTTTCATATTTGTTTTTCCTTTTAGATAAATGGAATGGTTTTATTATTGAGTAGTTAGATACTTTTTTGTATGTCTGTTGATGAAAAACGCTTGGACTTTGATTCGGTGTTGTTGAGTAGAAAAAGTATTCGTTCTTTTCGTGCAGAACCAGTTTCAGATAAAGAACTTGAATCTCTTGTAGATATCGCTCGCCATGCGCCATCTTGGATGAATAAACAATGTTGGCATTTTATCATTGTTACTGATACACTTGACATTCAGGATATCTCTAAAACCTCATTGACTAATCATTGGATGAAAAAAGCACCTGCGATTATCATATTATGTGCAGATCCTCATCTTAGTGGGTCTCGTGAAGGCATTGATTATTATGTTGTTGATGCAGCAATCGCGATGGATCATTTGATTTTATCCGCTACAAGTAAAGGATTGGGAACTTGTTGGATTGGAAGTTTTAATGAAAAAAAGCTGAAGGAACTACTTGGTGTCCCCCCCCGTATTCGTATTATTGCCCTTACTCCAATAGGCTATCCAAAGGAAAAGAATGGGTTGTCAAATAAGGTTCGGTCTGCGATTGTACGTAGTACGAAACGAAAATCACTTTCTGAAATTTGTCACTGGAATCAATGGTAAACCATCTCTTCTTCTATCTGTTTTGTCGAAGTATTTTTAAGAAAAGATTAGTTCATACATTTTCCTATGCCTGAAATTAAGGAAAATGTTTTTGATATTATGTATGAGCCTCTTGCAGGCTCAAGTCTTACTAATTTATTACGATTAGCTTCACAGAATCTTTTTCGTATTAGCCCACGTTATATCCCTCGTTTTTTATATGCAATGGTGCTAAGTACCGTTCTATCTCCATTTCGATTAAAAGAACATATTAAAGAATCAGATAATATCCAATCAGCAACAATACAAAACGATCCTGTTTTTATCATTGGCCACTGGAGAAGTGGGACCACTTATTTACATAATGTTCTTTCATTAGATCAAAAATTTGGTTATTGTACCACGTTTCATGCGACCTTACCACATGTATTTTTACAAAGTGAAGAATTACTCAAACCATTACTTTCCGCAAGTATTCCAACTAAAAGACCAATGGATAATGCTGCAATGGGTCCAGATCTTCCTCAAGAAGAAGAGTATGCTATAGCAAATATTATTCCAGATGGATACTATAATGGATGGTGTTTTCCATATAATATGAACCGGTACATGACTCATGTGCTTGTCAATGAATTATCAGATGCTTTTCAAAAAAATTGGATTAAGACTTATGATTTTTTTGTCAAAAAATTAACTTTATATCATCATGGAAAACAACTCTTGTTAAAAAATCCAGCTCATACTGCTCGCTTACTTGTGTTAAAACAAATGTATCCAAACGCTAAATTTATTCATATTCATCGAAATCCCTATGAAATTTATTACAGCATGGAAAAATTTATGCGTATCGTTTTACCCAGATATTGTTTGCAACGCCCGCCTTCAACTGAAAAAATGAAACAACAAATATTTAGAATGTATGCTTTATTATATCAAAGTTATTTTAAACAAAAATCTCAGATTCCAACAAAGGATCTCATTGAAATACCTTATGAATCATTTATCAAAAATCCATTAGATTATGTTAAGAATATTTACAATCAATTTGATTTTTCCTTAAACGAAGAAATCAGAAAAAATATACAAGATTACATTGATAAACAAAAAAATTTCAAACGTAGTAAGTATCAGATGAGTAAACAATTAAAACAGGAAATATACAATCAGTGGGAATTTGCGTTTAATATATTTCAGTATTCAAAATAAACGTTGAGTTCAACTGAAATATTGAACGTTTCTTACTTACTACTCATCAGAACTTAACTATTTTATAAAGAATTATTTTAATCGTTTCTTCATGAAGACTTCTGTTTTATCAAATGCTTTTTCCAAGGTGTCCATTGGTGGTAAAATCACTACTCGGAAATGATTTTTTCCATATGTGGGGCAAAAACCAGATCCTGGTACCACAAGGACTTGTTTTTCATTTAACAAATCCAAGACGAATTCTTTATCGGTGTTCCAAATCTTTTCCTTCATTGCTTCGATTTTTGGGAAAATATAGAATGCCCCTTCTGGTTTAGCAGTTGAGATTCCAGGTATTTCATTTAATCTTTTATATGCGAAATCCCTGCGTTTCTTTAATTTATTATTTATTTTTAAGACATGATCTTGTGGACCTTTTAATGCGGCAATACAAGCTCGCTGACATACTGAGTTTGCACATAAGCGTGACCTTGCTATACGCATAAAAGCATCTTGCACATCGTTTAGTTCTCCTGATTCATGATGAAACATCAGATAACCCAATCGCCATCCAGGCACAAGATACACTTTTGAAAAACCATTAAAGGTAATTACTGGAACGTCTTTTGCTAAACTCGCGGTTGCAACTTGTTTTTCAGAAAAGGTTAAATCATCATAGATTTCATCAGAAACTAATGGAACATTGTATTCGCCGGCAATATCAATGATTTCTTTAATGATCTTACGGGAATATAAGGCGCCTGTTGGATTATTTGGATTGATTAACACGATTGCTTTCGTTCGATTGGATAGTTTCCGTCGTATTTGATCGACATCTGGCTGCCATCCTTCATCTTCTAAACATCGATATGAAATTGGTAAAGCCTCATTTACGCGAGTGATAAGTTGATACTGTGGATAGGTAGGCCCAGGGATAAGTAATTCATCGTTTGGGTCAAGAGATGCTTCTAAAAGGATTTGTAAGGATTCTGTGACGCCAGTTGTAACACAAACATCATCCGCATTATAATCTACGTTATTTCGTTGTTTCTCTCGCTTTACAATTGCTTCACGTAATTCCAAGTATCCTTCAGAAGGAGCATAACCGTTGTATCCTTGTTGGGCTGCTTCATACAATGCATCCTTCATGTGTTGAGGGGTATCGAAATCATATTTGTTTGGGTCACCAATATTGAGGCGTAATATTTCATATCCTTTTTTCTCTAATTCACGAGCAGGAAGAACAACATCTCGAATTGCATATGATATGCCTTGCGATCGTTTCGATGCACGAATCATAGTCTCACAGCCAACCATGAAATAAAACTGAAATAAAAACCTTTGTAACAACAATTATCGAACTTTTCCAAAGAAAAACAAGAAAATAGAAGAGTCAAATAAAAATATCAGGAAATCTTATATTCATCTAATGATTCTAAGAAACCATTAGCTGTGAGAACTTTTTGTAGGGTTTCATGGTATTCATCAGCATCTCCTTCAAGAAGTTTTTCAAGATAGGGTTTAAGAAATTCACCGGATTCAATATCAATTTTTGAAAATTTCCATTTGGAATCGGTATGTTTATTAATAACCATGAGCAATCCATATGCAATCGCTCTTTTTTTTGGATGTTTTGGTGGAGAGCGAAGTGCTGAAAAAAGTTTCTTTTTTCCTTGAAGGCGATAAATACGAGCTAGTTTATCAGCATAGGCAGCGATATCTGGAAGTGAATTATACTGCGGTAGATTGTCAAGAACTTCTTGTTTCTGTTTGATTTCAAATGCAGTTTTTATCATCACACTTGGATTTTCTGTTAAAGAAATGATTTCATTTGTTATTTCCTCATCATTCGTAATATCATTAATGATATCAAATCCGTAATCATCCCAGAATTTTGAAAGAACATCATTTGGAGAAACATCAGAAACAATAATCGGTTTTTGATGTAATGAAAGTAATTTTTTAAGGGCATGTTTTTCAAAAGAATTTGGGTTCAAAGCATCGATGAATTCTTTACCTGATTCGTAATTAGAACCATTAAGAATATAGACTTCATGGCCTTTATCCTGTAATTGATCCTGTCGACGATTCATATTTTTTCTGATAAAAAAATAATCAGATAATTTTCCAGAGAAGTAATCATCAACAAATTCCGTTTCAAGCGTAGATTCCATTGGTTTATCTTTTATGATTGAACCAATCACATTCAATGAGAAATCATCGGTGATATCATCTGCAAGCACATATTCAGTTAATGAAAAAATAGTGTTTTCCTTTTTTCTAGCACATGTTTCACAAATACCAATATGAAGATCAGCAGACTTCCAATAAAGATGGAGATAGGGATCTGATATAAGTTTTTCATTTTTGATGATCTTTTTAGTAAGATGAGAACAATGAACTACATTTTCATCTTTTTCATACTCTAAAGTATTTGACACAAAATCAACGAAATCCTTTGGAGGTTTTGGAGATGATCCCGTTGATACAAAACCTGAATCCCATGAATAAATGTGCAGATGATATTTCAAAGCAATATCTCTAATGCCAAAAATACGATATAATGGATTATCCGTGTGTTGAGCGGCAATAAGATACTCTTTAGGTGCTTGTCCACGTTGAGCATAATACACTAGACCAGTT
>JAGXLH010000018.1 GCA_018334795.1 Thermoplasmatota archaeon | reverse complement strand
AAAAACCAATTAATATCGAAGGAAAAGATCGTAGTTCTACGATTCTGCAAATTAAAACAGATCCAAACAATGCTGCAATTACTTTGAAAAGTTCACATATCATTTTTTCAAATCTAACGATTACAAATCCGGCAGATGGGTTATATACTACAGCAATACGAGTTAATAAACCAAACTGTACCATTCAACACTGCACTATTCAAGACACCCCGATTGGTATTGCTGTATGGAGCAGTTATACTAAAATATTAAACAGTTCATTTTATAATTGTTCAGATGAAGGCATATTGCTTATTAGTACCAGCATAAGCACAAGTAATCATAATCAAATTCATCATTGTGATTTTGAAAAGAATTGTGATGCAATAGAACTACAACATTCTTCATATAATTCGATAAAACATTGCATTTTTAAAAACAATACTCATTCTGGAATAGATGCAATTTGTGATAACAACAATTATAATGTGATTAGCAACTGCACGATTATTGATACTACTGTTCATGGAATTTATTTTTCATCATCTCAACAGAACGTGATTACAAATTGTTATTTTTCAAATAATGGTGAAGAGAACATAGTCTTTGCACATAATAGCAAAAAAAATTCTGTGCTTAACAATCAAGAAGTTTCAATTCAATCAAAAACAGAGTCTACAAATTCATACATTTTATCTCCTTCAAATTCAACATCACCTTCACCTTCATCTTCAGATCAAAATAACATTCTTTTTCGACGTGTCAAAGATTTTATTAATTTCTTTGAAGAAAATATCTTAAAATTACGTCATCGATTTGATTTCTTTTAAAAGGAGGCAAAAAGGGGAGGAAAAATAAAAGGGGGGCAATTAAAAAACGAGATTATTTTCAAAAGAAAATAATCATAGTTTTCCTCCGCCTTATGTTAAACAGCATTCTTGTTAGGCTGGTGAGATTCCGACATAGATATACCCTATTTAAATATTACGTTGAATAATTTTCAAAAATAAAAATAAGTGTGTTAATTAAATTCGATACTTTCACTTCTTTTTTATCTTTTTTGTAGATCGCCTCTCAATCTCCTGCTGCTCATGGTATGAAAGAATGCCTTTATTTACTAGTTTCATAACTAATAATCGATGGAATTCTTTTACAAAAGAAATATCAGCTTCAATTGAAGAAATACTTTTAGCATATTTTTTAAATAATGCTTCATCCTTTTCAATTTGCTTACTACTCTTTTCTAAAATAGCTGCTTTTTCACGAGTAATATCTTTAACTTGTTTACTAGCCTTTTCACCAATTTCATTTTTAACTTGATTAATCTTCTTCTCATTTTCCTTTTTTAACACTTCTAATGATTGTTGCTTGAATGCTTCTACATCATTTAATCGTTTAATTACTGGCTTTAATCCACCAATCCTAGATTCAAGCCTATCGATCTCAGCTTCTAATAATTGTAACGCTGATGAAAGATCTTGTTGTTTTTCAGCAAGCTCAGTTAATTTCTTTTGAAAATATCCTTCTTTCATATCAATCAACCTTAACAAATAATAAACTCACAAATAAAGAAATAAATCAATACTACTTTAAATTCACCCAGGTAACTAAAAGAATTGACTCATTATCAAGAGTTAGTATATTGGAATCTTTGCTTTTACCAAAAAATTCCCAATGATGTATACTAAAAAAGAAAAAATAGTCAATACCAATGTTTGAAAACGACCTAAACTAAACTGTTTTTCTAACAGTAAACAAAAACCATTTAACAATTGAACAGGTACAGTTAACATCACTATCATTACAAGTAAAAATACAACTGGACCAAAACCAATTTCTAAAATAATTGGAAGAACACGTAATGAAAACAATTGAGTGATAAGAATAGATAATCCAATACCAGTTAAAATCTCAATAATCCCCCAAATTTTTTGCAATAACGAATTCTTATAAAAACCATCAACACGGATAAAAAAGTCAACTCGATTCTTATATTCTGTTTCTACTACTTGTTTTTCAATAGCTTGAAACGAAGGAATAACAAGTAATAAAAAAATAATACCTAATGAAATAACACGAATGCTAGATAATTTCATGGAAACAATACCACAATCAAATTATTATCATTTGTTACTTATAAATCTATGCTTTTTAACTTAGAGCCCCCTCAGAAACATAATAAAAGAATAAAAAAAACAAAAAACTATTAAAGTCAAGAATGTTTCAAATCTACCAAAAGCATTGATGGGATGCAACAAGGCGAAGTAAACTATGGCACAACGTAATATTTATTGTAAAATAGAATTAATAAAGGATCCAAACACAGGTCAAATGTCATTAACTGCTCATCTCAACCCGCAAGCAACAAATATCACTACTGATGAACACACCATATCTTGGACGCCCACTCATGAAGAACAACAATTCCTCATCGATGCAATTCACTTGCTAAAAAACCAACAGCAATCACCCGTTGTAACATTTACCAAAAAACAACCCAAGTCACACTTACATGAAAAACAAAAGATAGATAATGAAATCGAGTCGATCAATCAAACCATTGATAATCTCCCAATTAACAAAAAAGAATCAACTCAGAAAAATTACGGGCAGGATACCATAGATCATATCATTAAACAAAACACAAAGCAACAATGAATTAAAAAAATCATCCTCTCTGTTTAATCTCAAATAAATTACCAACAAAATCCTTGATGAACACTAACTCTTTTTCACCTTTAGGAATGACTGAAACAGGTAATCCATATGTTAAACACTGTTTTTTAAATTCATTCACATCATTTACTGAAATACACACATGATCAAATCTATCAGCCAACTTTTGATCATCTACAATAAAAATTTCAAATTGAACCTTGTTTACCTCAAAAACCATTACTGGTATTTTATCAGAAACAGTTATTGAAAAAATCTGAGTTACAAGATCTGAATTAATTTCAAATTCTCTAACTAATTTTCCATCTAAAACCTGATCATAAAACTGAACTGCATGCTTTTTTGAATCAATGGTTAATGCTACATGTTTTAATTCAACCATTAAAAACCCTTCTAAAAAAATTAAAAAAAGAAAAAAAAGGAATTAGATAAGATCAAGTTTCTTACCCAATTTTTCATACACACGAAGAATAGTATCCAAATCCTCACGAGTCATACCCGCATTCATCTGATTACGAATACGTGCTTTATCCCGAGCAACCATTGGAAACACGATAGCAAGAGCAAAAATTCCTTCATCATACATCATATTCGCAAGGGTTTGTGCTTTTTTACTATCCCCAACAATTGCAGGTATAATCGGAGTTTGACTGTAACCAGTATCAAATCCAAGGCTTTCAATTTCCTTTTTGAAATATTTTGCATTATCCCAAAGTTTCTTCACCCGTTCAGGTTCCTTTTCAACAACATCCATCGCTGCTAAATTAACTGCGGCAACATGAGGTGGAAACGCAGCACTCAATAACCAAGACCGCGCAGTATTCCATGCATATTTCACGGTGTATTCGCTGCCGGCAAACATACCACCAAAACCACCGAATCCCTTGGAAAATGTTCCCATTTGAAAATCAATTTCTTTTTCTAAATCAAATTCTTTTCCAATCCCATATCCATTACCAAGCACTCCTTCACCATGAGCATCATCAACATAAGTTAATGCTCCATATTCATGTGCGAGATTGTAAATTTCATCCATTTTAGCAATATCTCCATCCATACTGAACACACCATCAGTAATAACAATAGCTCGACGGTATTCCTTTTTTGATGCTTCCTTTAACACTTTTTCCAGTTCGCCCATATTCGAGTGACCATAAATCGCTCGATCTGCTTTTGTTAGTCGAACACCATCAATAATACTCCCATGGTTTAACTCATCAGAGATAAGAATATCTCCTTTCCCTGCTAATTGTGGGATCACTCCGGCATTCACCGCAAAACCTGTTTGAAATGTAACAGCAGATTCAGTGTTTTTGAATTCAGCGATACGATCAAATAATTCCTGATGCACATCCATGGTTCCAGCAATTGACCAATCCGATCCTGCTGCAGCACCATATTTTTCAACCGCCTCAATCGCTGCTTTTCTAAGATTTGGATGATTAGCTAAATTCAAATAATTATTAGATGCAAGCATAATGCATTTCTTACCATCCACGGTAACATGAGGCTTAGAAGGCCCTTCAAGTCGTCGAATAGTCCAAGTGTACCCTTTTTCGTCTAAATCGTTAAATTCATCTTTAAAAAATGCTGTAGTTTTTTGTTTCATTTTTTACTATTCCCCTAAAATTTTATTTTTTTATCTTATGAAATATACTCTTCAGTTACGTATGGGTTTGTAATTACTGAAAGTAAAAATTGTATTAAAATCTGTTGGTCAAAAAAATTATTTTATGAAGAAATATTTGAATAACATTCAATAATATTTTTTGATTAAATTGATGTGATATGAACAACTCTGCTCATACGATAACCAATGACAACAAGCATCATCTCATAATCTACAAACATCTTATCTAATGCTTCATCACCTGTATCTACTCGTAAAACAGGAGTAGCTTTTAATTTAGATGGTGTTGAAACAACGATAATATTATCTATACCAATTTTTCTGATAATCTTAGGACTTAACTGCAAATTTCCTCGACCGAAAATAAATCCCTGAGCACCAATAGGACTCAGAATCACTTTAATATTGTCATAACTATCCATTAACGTTAGCAACTGTTGTTCATTAACATCTTTTCCAATATTCTTTTTCTTATATATTGCATCAATGCCAAGAATGGTATTTTCAATGGATAATTTGTTTGCAATATAATCGATAGTTCCACCAGATCCAAATAAGTATAATGTATCAGAGTGATTATCTAATTCTTCCTCAATATGATCAGTGATATCATTTTTTATTTCATCATCATTGATTTGAGCAAATGATGCTTTTCCAACTTGAACATATGTTGGCTCATTAATTGCTATTGCAGTATCATATAATCGAACTTTCCAGGATCCCTTTCGATATAATGTTTCGTCAAGATCCATAATCTCAGCATCACCAGTACGTAATTCTCCTTTTACAAACCGGGCAATCATTGGTCCGGCTGCATGCGCTGTTACGGCAAACACGCCAGAATGCATTTTCACTCCAGAAGGGATGCCAAGAATCGGCACGTTTTTCTTCACCATTGAAACAATATCTCGAGCAGTACCATCACCTCCACAGAACACCAATAAATCAACATCTTCATCAACAAAATGCTTGCATGCTTTAACGGTATCCTTCGTTGAGGTTTTACCCGCGTCAAAAGAATCTGAGGCATATGCAACATGTATTTTTTCTTCGTTGATTCCCGCATTTATTAAACTATTTTTACCCATGCTTCCTGCACAAGATATCCACTTGATATCATCTAATACTTCAGGATAATCATCAATCAATGTTTTGATTGCAATCAATGCTTTTTCAGAAGAAATGGGTTGAGCACCCAGATTAACAGCTTCGTCGTATACCCCATCAGTTCCTTTTAATCCAACACGGCCACCCATCCCTGCAATAGGGTTAACAATGAATCCAATTTTCATACATCTTCAAAATCAAGATAAAATAAAGGTCTATAAAAAAGCAACGCCAGAAAAGTTAAGAAAGAAGAAATAAAAGAAGAAAAAATAAAAATGTCTTATCAAAAAACATTATGAATCTTTATTTCTTCTTTAAGTATGGAAGACCAGTTCTTTTATTTTCACCAACAGTGTATCCATCTGGTTTATCAGTTGGTTTTCCACTTTTTGGTTTTCTTTTACTAAAAAAATATATGGGTTGTTTTCTTCCACCTTTTAAGGTTACCTCACGAGTATACAATGTCCAACCTTTGTATTCAAATGCCATAGTATATTCCACCTTTCCTAATAATATAGATACTTATAAAGAAAATAAAGGATTTAAGTGTTTGCTTTTAATAAAGTAAATGTTAAGATATTCTAGTTTCGAATACCTTCTTGTTTTACGGTAAACACAGCTTCGCCTTCTGGCAAATGTGGCGAATCAATTAATCGAGCAATTCGCTTTGGCCCTTTACTTTTTCGTAAATAAATACGAAACGTTGCCGTATGACCAACGATATGTCCACCAATAGGTCGAGTAGGATCTCCAAAAAATGCATCTGGTTTAGATGATACTTGATTAGTAACACAGACTGCACCATTGTTTAAATCACTCCACCGAAGAAGATCATGCATATGTTTATTCAGTTTTTGTTGGCGATCAGCTAATGCTCCTCTTCCAACATATTCTGCCCGAAAATGAGCCGTTAATGAGTCAACAATGAGTAGTCCACCCGGTTTTTCTTTAGCCATCTCAACAACTTTTTCAACAAGTAACATCTGATGACTTGAATTATATGCCCTGGCGACATGAATGTTTTCAAGGACTTCCTCTGGGTCCAGATCGAGTGCTTCAGCCATTTGCACAATTCTTTCAGGCCGAAACGTATTTTCCGTATCGATAAAATAAGCACCTTTCCCCATGCCACCTTGTTCCTTTGGAAGTTGTACCGTGACACAAAGCTGATGCGCAATTTGTGTCTTTGATGAACCAAATTCACCAAATAGTTCAATGATTGATTGTGTTTCAAATCCTCCGCCGAGTAATTCGTCAAAAGTTTTAGATCCTGTTGTAATTCTTCCCACCTTCGATCGACGATCCATTAGCACTGCACCAGTCTCAAATTCACCAATATTTGCTAGTTTTCTAGCTTGAAGAATCATTTTCGCTCCAGTGGATTCTCCAATTTCAGCTGCATCTGTAAGCTCTTTTGGTGATGAAACAGCAATGCTCATGACATCTGTGTATCCTGCATCTCTCAGTTTTTCAGCTGTTGCTGGACCAACACCTGGTAAATCATCTATTGAATGAGTTTCAATTTCTTTCCCCATAACATTACCTTAGTTACACTGTAATAAAGAAAACATTTATAAAAGTACGCCACCCCTTAGTGAAAGTATTCAATTTTTTAGGAGAATTGGTTTTTTTAATTTTCAAGCCTTCTTTTTATAAGGTTTCTATAAAAATCATATAATTCATTATTCACAGTATTATTCCAGGGCATTGGTTTACGAGCTAATAGATCACCATGGTTGGATGTTGACCATACAGATTTTTGTTGAGAAATACCTTGTTCTGTTCCATAGTATATGATGATTGGTTGAGGAATAGAAAATTGTATTTCTGCTGCTTTTTTTAGTCGATTAAGATGATTATTACATTGAAACAATACCCGGTCCATGTCGTGATTATCTAAAAATAATGGGAGTGAAAAATCAGATGGAAATTTTTTATAATGTTTTTGAAGAGATTTTTTTAATTGCGCTTCAGAACCATTTTGTTTGAACATGTAATGTTGGAATAATTGTTGGGCAGTAAAATCGAGTACGCCGTCTAAAAAAGAGCCATAATTATGAAGTACCGTATCCGAAGGTCGTTTTTGTAACCATTTCAATCTTTTCCACGGTATTTGAATTGTTTTCAATTCTTTCCAGGTTATTCCTTGCATCCAGGCTTCTCCAAATAACACAGCTTTTGGATATTCTTTTTTGATTTTTTGACTAAATATTTTCCAAAAGGTATTTGATGGACCAATGACGTGATCGATTCGATATCCATCAAGTCCAAAAGAAAGCCAATATTTTGCAGCATTAATGATATGATTCTTAGTCTCAGGATTCTTTAAATTTAATTTTGGAAGTTCTTTAACAGAGAGAAAACATTGATATCTTTTTGGCCATTCAGTAAAATAAAACCATTTTTTATATTGACTATTTTTTTCAGAGATTGCTTCTTGAAAAAATGGGTGATGCCTAGAGGCATGATTTGGTACAAAATCTGCAATAATTGTCATATTATTTTGATGGGTTAAATCAATGAGTCTTTTCAATTCCCTTTTTGTTCCGAAATGTGGATCAACTTCATAAAAATCTGTGATATGGTATCCATGATATGCACTGGTTTTATAAAATGGTGAGATCCATAATGTAGTTACTCCAAGATTCTTTAGATAGGGAAGTGCGTCGATGATCCCTTTAATATTTCCACCAATGAACTCCGGTTTTTTCCAGTCTTTCTTTGGGTTATATCCTGCGAATCGATCAATTAAGATTTGATAGATAATTGCATTTTCAATCCACTTGTTATTTCTATTATCTATCATGCTGTATTTAACATTAAAAAAGTAGATTATAAACTAGTTGTTTTTTTGTAAAAGATTCATAGCAGTAAAAATTAATTATTCTCCAGAAAACAAGGCTGCTACTCTATCTACTTGGTCTTTATGAGCAAGTACTGTTGCTTTGTCCCCTGCAAAAAGTTCGACATCTTCGGTTGGAATGATAAATTTATGATCTCTTTCGATGGCAACGATAAGACTTTTTTTAGGAAGCCCTATTTTTTTAATTGTTTTTCCCGAGAATTTTGATTCTGGAGCAACAGGAATGCGGAAGATTTCAGCATATTTACCAACATTCATGTAATCTTCTACATCTGGATGAATTATTGATTTGTATAGATGTTCAGCCATTACGATATTTGGGCTTTTTACCATGATAATACTTTTTTCCACATACATGGGTTTACTTTCATCTTGATTAACAACAGAAACAAGATGTTTGACTCCTTTGTTTTTTGCTAGTGAGCATACCATCAAATTTACCGCATCATCGCCTGTGGTTGTGACTAATACATTTGCTTTTTTGATTTCAGATTCGTCAAGTGTTTCTTCAAGTGTTGCATCAGCATTTATTGCAACTGCGTCGAATTTTCTTGCGATTTCTTCACATCGTTCTTGGTTTTTATCTATAACAATAATGTTGTGTTTACCTTCGCTAAGAATTCGTTCGGTTAATCGTTTGCCTATCCCGCCGGCACCTACTATTACTATGTACATGGTCAATTCCTTTTTAGTTTCTTTTTATTAATTGGTTAATTGCATCCTGGTAAATTTCTTGCCAATTTAAAAGTTTCCCATGAATTAATGTAAAACATTAATTTAATTAAGGTTGTTTTGATATTGTATTAATTTTTTAAATTGTAATATTATTTTTTTGATTTTTTGTCATTAATTTTTTTTCAAATCTTTTATATTAACATTAAATATTTGTTATTTCTATTAATTATGCTCTAAGTGTAATTAGTTTAGTTAATTAATTTATAATATTAACTAGTTAATGTTTATGTTTAAATTACATTATCGTGCTAAACTATGACAAATTATTGGTATGAAAATTAAATTCTTTTTTTTAGATTTTGCTTAGGCGAAAATAATCTATTTTTTCAAAATTAAACGTGTTAGATAAAATCTAACAAGGTATTTATCTAAACTTTTTCGATCTATCATTTTCTTTCTTTCAAAAAATTAAAAATTTTGTTGAAAAACCCATTTTTTAGCATAAAACCCCCATATCTTTGGTGAAAAAACCTATTTCTAGCATGGTTCCTTCTTATCAACTTCGGTCTACCAAAGTTGACAAATACAGGTGAGCCTGATAAAATATTAGAATTTTAGACTTTTGAGCCCACTTTTTTTCAAAATTTACCATTGAATTTTTTTGTGATCGAAACTAAATCATTTTTGTTAAATTCAAAACCAAATTGTAAACTAAATTAAATATGCTAGATAAAATCTAGCATGTTAATTAATCACCGTCATTTTTTTTGAAATTTTGTTTTTTTTAGATGTTATTTTCAAAAATTGCTTAAAACACCATTTTTGACCTTTTACCCCCCTCTTTCTTGTCTAAAAAGCCTTTTGCTAACATTTTTCGAATAATAATTTATATAAATAATTTTTGTGTATAAAAAATAACATAAATTATAATAATTATTTATTTTTTATCTTATTTTTACATTTATTAAATATTTTTTCATTTATTATCGCAGGATGAACTTTTTCATGTTTATATTCATCCCAATGAAAAGTACCACAATACAATGGATTCTTCAATATTTTAGAAATAGTTTGAGATCTCCATATTTTCTTTTTCTTGGTCGGAATTTTGGTATCATTGAGATACTCCGCAATTCCATACATGCTCTTTCCATCTAAATACAAATCAAAAATTTTTTTTACAACAGTAGATTCATTTTTGTTTATAATTAATTCATTATTAACATAATTATAACCATACGGAATATTGAATCCAAGGGCACCACCATTTGTTCTTGCTTTCTGAGCCATACCATCATACACACGTTCTCCAATTTGTTCAGACTCAAGTTGAGCGATACGTTGTATAATATCCATGACAAATCGTCCCATAGCCGTTGATGTATCCAACGATTCTGTCATCGAAACAAATTCTTTGTTAACCTTTTTTAAATTCTCCATCATCAACATAAAATTTTTTGAATTCCGATGAATTCGATCCATCTTAATAACTAACAACATATCCCACTTACGGATATCCTCTAACAATTTTTTATAGGCCGGCCTTCGTGTATTTCTACCGGAATATCCGTCATCAACATATTCGCCAATAATCTTCCAATCTCTTGCGGTACAATATGCTCTTAATTTTTCCAGTTGAGCATCTAATGAAAAACCTTCTTTTGCTTGATCCTCCGTAGAAACACGTGTATAAAGTGCAGCTTTTTTCTTTCCCATCCACTTAAAGAATACCTATTTTTTCCTTATAAAAATATCGATACAAATAAATGAACCATTCAAAAAAGTAGTAGGTTAATGTTAAACATTAAATAGTTAATATGATACCGCTTTAACAAATAATAGTTGCGCTTTAACAACAACTAAATAGTTTTTTCATTAAGTGGGTCAATAAACATTTAAAGCACGACAACATTACCATCAAAAAAATGGGTGAAAAGACAATGAGAGACCTTGAAAAACCATATCATCTTAAAAACAAACTTGGACATCCAAGCATTGAAGACGTCGCAATACAACACAATGAACTCTTACAAAATATGTTATCATTTCCAACAAAAAACACATTAAATGTTTCTGAAACAATGACCTCCCCATTACAAACACCAAACGATCGATACAAAAACTACCTTCTTCAACAAATAAAAACCTACAACGAAACTTCAGATAAGGAATAGTTATTTTTTACCTTTTTTTCTCATCATTTTCCTTAAATTTTAATGCTTTAGAATTAATGCAATATCGTTTTCCCTCCGGCTTGGGACCATCATCAAATACGTGACCGAGATGTCCACCACACAAAGCACAGCGGACTTCAGTTCGTTTCATTCCCAAACTTAAATCAAGCTGTTTTTTTATTGCTTTCGCATTAATTGGTTTTGTGAAACTCGGCCAACCAGAGCCAGAATGAAACTTATCCTTACTATTAAATAACTCATTTTCACATCCCGCACAATGATAAATACCCTTACGATTTTCATCAACATATTTTCCAGTAAATGGAGGTTCAGTACCATTATCCCACAAAATATGAAATACCTCATGAGGTAAAATTTTCTTCCATTCTTCAATAGATTTTTTCATTTATTTTACACCACTAATTTTATAAAAATTTCCATATGTATAATTGATCAGAAACCGATTCATCAATATTATAATTGGCAACAACATTAATCTTTTGTTTTCCAAATGCTTTCTTATCCACGACTGTTTCAAACGGTGCAGTATCATCAGTAAACCATAATTCATCATTCACATAAAACAAAACATTATGAATTTCTTGATTTTTATTATTAACTGATACCTTTACTGTAGCATCACCAAAAACTATGGGCGTAACGAATGGAAATATTTGTTGATTTCCAAAATAAATTCCTTTCTCTGGAGACACAATGTCTATATTGACGCTTGGTTCAATGGTTGGATTAACGTTAAGAGTTGGATCCCCAAAAATCATCATTCCATAAAACCATTCCTTTTCCCATTGTATAAATGGTGCTTGAGAATCAAACCAATCAACGAATGCATCACCAATACATTTTCCTTCAGATAATGGCTGTGTGAAATCTTGAAAATTAAGCATGCTCCCACTTTTAGAGGATGCAATTGATACCAATCCATACGTTGTATTGAAAATGTAGGATCCAGCTAAATAATTCTCATCCGGAAATCTTCCAGCACTACAAGCAAAGAGATTATAAAAAAATGCGGGTGGATCAGCTGATTGAATATCCTCTGAAAAAACCCAATCACCTTTATTAAAAAATTCAGCAATATCAAAAGGACGTCCTCCACCAATTGCTTGCTGCCAACGTTTACCTTCAATTTCTTCTCCAATTGAAGGAGAAATATCATATTCGTTTGGAATATATGCTGTAGTCAACCGCAAAGCATCATCCTGATGATGGAATGGTTCAATGAGTAACCATTTCCCAATGTATGAAATTGGTTCAGGTTCAGGGTTAAATGAAAGCCCATTAATTTTTTCACCTGTAGAAGTACAAAAACGAGCGGAAAATCCATGTGTACCCATCCATTCAGATATTTTTAGGACAAGATGATTATCTCCAGATTCTAACTCGACCGGTATTTTACTCATATCAGAATTATAACTACCATAACGATTATCACAAATGATTTCCTCGCCATTCAACCATGCTTTCATACCATCATCGTAACCAGTCCATAATTCACAAGTTATATCCTCTTCTGCATGAATACGTGAATAACAATAGTTTACTCCAAAATCTACTTCATTACCATAGTTATCTAAATCAATATACGGAACACTAGAAGAAATCATCTCCCAAGTATTTCCACCCATTAATTCACCTTCACTTGGAATGATATTTCCTTCAGAAGTGTCTAAATAATTAGTATCTAAATATTCATAAAATGAATCCTGGCTGTCTTGGTGAAATCCATTAACAAGCCATCCCCGAATGAATTCTCCTTCAATTCCAGATAATTCAGGATTGTTTAATTGATACTTTAGATTTGTTAACTCACTCATTTGTTCATCTACAAAACGAGCTGAAAGTTGATAATCTCCTCCGTCTTGACTTACTTTACAAAGTAATCGATTCCATCCTTCTTTTAAAGTCACATGTATTTGATACTGGTCAGCAATCCATGAAGTGTAAACATCTTTTTCAAGTATTTTCTCTGCGTTCAACCAGGTAATGATTCCATCATCACTTCCAAGAAGTAGCATAGCATCTCGTTGATATTGACTATACACATAAATATGAGCATAAGTAACTGCTTCTGTTGGACGACGACTGAAATGATGACCTCCGGGATAACTGTGAGCACAAACGGTAACAAAATGATGACCTTCTTCTAAGATATTTAGATAATGCGATGCTGTTGTTTGATACCCAAAATCATAACGCGAAATATCCTCATCAAAAATTTCATTTAGATTAACATCCATGGTATACCAGTCTTCTTCGATATATTCAAGACCGTTCCAAGGAACTGATAGAGAACCTAAATTATACTGATATATTTTTTCAAAATAGTCCGATATCATCGTTTGTTCATCGTTGTATTGTAATGACGAAGCAAATAATCGGGCTACATAAAGTTCAGGGCCCATATCACCCGTCCCTGCTGAATGACTCTCGTAAATATCATCATTGTTATTATCTTCCCAGTTTCCATCCACATCCATATAAAAAAGATCACTTGGAAACGTAGATTCCGATACTTCTACCCACGCTGCAGGAATATCGCCGATGAACAAAACACCACTTACATCATGATCGTATTGATCAATCACCCAGTTTTTAACTTCCGTAGGATTTCCTCCAGATAACGTGTCAACATTAAGCACTGTAAATCCTTTAGTTTCTAAATCTTTGATATAGTCATTTATTTTTGATTTGATTTCATTAGTATATAATTGTTTTTCAATTAGTAGAGAAATGGAATCTGATACGAGCAATCCTTTGGAAAGACTGTGTCGATGCGAAGTTATTGTACTTTTCTTATAAGGATAGTTGTTAACATATTCGTCAAATGTTCCAATTGATTTATTTGGGGGTAGATCTAGATTAAATTCGTTAACTGCAGCTGGTTTTTTAATCGGTTGATCTATTGATATTATGCTAAACATAGGTGTAACTGTGACTGAAAATATGTAAAAAATTAGAATCATAAAAATACTTATCATTTCTTTTTTCCTTGAAAATAATAGTGTAATGACATTTGCCCCCAATATAGTAATAATTATTGGGTTAATAGTAATTAATTTTTCGATAAAATAAATTAAAAAACCTATAAGAATCTAGTAAGTTGATGTAATATTTCTTGTTTCGATCCCTTTTTATCAACAAGAATTCTTCCTTCCTTTTTCCAAGGACGAGCTGGATGAGATTTTCCTTTTTCAAGGGATGGGCTTAATCCTGCAGCCTTAGCTGCTTTAGATAATTCGGTAATTGTTGGTTTTTCCAAGCATTGTTTCTTTGGAAGTCTCCGACCAATATTTCTAGAAACCATTTTGTCAAAATAAAGTGGATAAATAACAAATTTATTATCAGATCGGTAACTCATATTGTTTCAACCAAATTCTCTTATTAAAGGAAAATTTCTTTTATTCCTTGTTTTTCAGCAAGATTGCATTAACCATTCCTACTTGCCCAGGACGGGAAGTTACTTTTGCCTTTCCCATATTAGTGTCGATAACAGCTCCTTTAGTAATGATATTTCTTCGAATATAGTTAATATTGGCAGGATTATCAACAACCGATTTGATTTCGGCTTTTTGTGTTTTATTTGTTTCTGGATCGACAACGTAGGCAGTGTCTATAGTTTTTGCTGAAAATTTATGTTGATTACCGCGGATTCTATTTTTCTTTATAGACGTTGGACCAATTGTAGCCAAATGGGTTTCTCGTCCAATTTCAAATCGCCTTTTTCCACGAGCATAACGAATTCTTCGTCCGGATTTGCTTCTTTGTGATTTGCCTTGCCAAAGTGCCATAGTATGTCCGGAATACAGCAATCATATTTAAATTATATGCTTATTATGGGGGCATTTCAATGAAAAACTTTTAGTAATTGAATGGGTTGATGTGATGTTAAATAAAATGAAAAATAATTGCGAGGCGATGTATGATGGCGGATGAAGTCGAAGATGATAATATCATATTTGTAGGAACTAAAGCACCGATGAATTATGTGATAGCGGTATTAACCGAGTTTAAGAAAAACAATGAAGTAATCATAAAAGCTCGGGGTAGATCGATTAGTAAAGCTGTTGAAACTGGATTATTGGTTATAAAAAAGTTTATGAAGGAAGCTGAGATTATAGAAATCAAGGTTGATCTTGAAAATATCATTGATGATAAAACTCAAAAACCAATGGATATTCCAGCAATAGAAATTTATTTAGCTACTCCAGAAAAATAATAAATCATATTAAAAAATAATTTTTTTTTCTCTTCTTTTTTTTTTAACATATTAGACGTTTTAATGCTATTTTCCTTATCATTTTTAATTTTAATCATCGAAAATTTTTTAAATGTACTTATTCATACATAATCACATTTTTGATATACATAATATCGTGGGGAAACAATAATGAAATCAACAACTTATGCAAGTCTTGTTACCATCGTTTTTGTCATTCATAAAGATCATATTGCGACAAGTATTGATGGGGCACTTAGAGAAGTCGATACCCTTTGTGATGAACTTGGATTAGATTGTGATTTAAGTCATATGACCAAATACCGAATAATTTCAAATATGCTAAATCATAAAATATTAGTTACTAGAAAATCCAAGAAAAATAAAAAACTTAGGCTTTCTAAACAAATACGAGATATGATTGAATAACATTTTTCATTAACTTCAATCGGACGAGCAGTTATTTTAGTGTTTTTAACGATTACTGCGTACGGTCTAGGATTACTCCCATCATTATTCAGTTTCTTTTACCTTTTTCCTTTTTTTTAGATGCTGAATTCTTTTTATTTATGATCTTTGAAACTTTGGTTCCTGGTTTATTTCTTAAAATTTTTTGTATTCGATGTGAAGAAGGAATGTTTGATGTTTCCATTAAATATAAAACGTTTTTTAAACTAGGATTGCACAATGTGTTGTATCGACCTCTTTTAAAACTCATTGAACAATTCAAATTATTTCCCTTGCAAAGGTTACACCATAAACTTGCGGGATTGAAGATTGATAATACTAGTATTCTACCTGGAACTGAACTTTTTAATGATCCGTATGTTATTAAAATTGGAAATAACACTCTTTTTGGTGGATACGTAAAAATTACTGGACACATGATTAATTATCGGATGAAAATCAAAAAGGTTAAAATTGGAGATTACTGTGTAATTGGAGCAGAAACGTACATTATGGCTGGATCAATTATTGAAGATAATGTTACTATTGGCATCAGAAGTGTGGTTACTTAAGATCAAATTCTTAAAAAATAGATCGTATGTTGGTGCTCCGGGTAGAGAAATTAAATAAAAAAATTATTATTACCAGTGTCTCCGCTTTTCAATCCAAGCATTATCGACTTTATCTCGGAGATCGGATGGTAAATTGGGTGTTTCATCATGAAAAATTCCATCATCATCCTCCCACCAAATTAAGGTATCCATTGTTTTTTTGGTGTTTTGATCAGTAATCTTAGCCCATATCTCGGTTTTTTCTTTTCCCTCAATTCCTTCCTTGATAACTCTACTTACTTCAACCATGTGACTATCCATAATAATTACCTCAACGACCCATAAATGATATAATGTATGTATTCAAATACCTTACCATCATATTTGTTATAATCGAGGAAAAGTATCATTAAAAAAAAATTTAATTAACTGTAAGAGAGGTGAACCATTAGCATTATGAAAAAAAATCAATCAACTATTGCTTATAACATAAAAGATAAGATTAATGAATTATCTAAAGATAGTATTCATGGATCATCGTTTCTAACCAGAAAAGCGATTAACATTGTTAGATTATATCTTGATGAAATAAAACCCTCAAAAATTGAAATGAAAACACTTACAAAAATAGTTCAATTGATCGTTCAAGCGCAACCAACAATGGCATTACTCATTAATTTTTCAAATCGATTATTATTGTTTCTTGATAAAATAAAAGAAAAAGATTTCAGTGATGAAGAAAAAAAACAAACAATTCTCAATTTTTTAGAATTGTTCAATCAATCAATAGAAACGGGTGAAAAACGTATTTGTCAGAATGCCGCAGATCTTCTTAAATCAATTTCACCAATCGCTACTTTTTCTTCAAGTGGAACAATTCAACATACTTTAGAATTACTACATAAAAAAAATAATTCCCTTTTAGTGTATTGTCCTGAATCCCGACCAAAAAATGAAGGAATTCTTCTTGCCAAGTCACTAGCAGAAAACAATATTGATGTATCAGTTATGACTGATGCAACGCTGTTCTCAATAATAAAAAAAGTAAATGCTCTTATTATCGGAGCAGATGCTATAACAGAAAAAGGTGTGATTAACAAAATAGGTTCTTATCCACTAGTCAAATTAGCAACTCAGCAAAAGATTCCTGTGTATTGTCTTTTTCATTCCTATAAACTAATTCCGCCTAATTTTAATCTTGGAAATGAACCAAAAAAACCTGCAACCGATATTCTTGAAAAAGAACAAGAAAACATTACGGTAATCAATTTTTATTTTGATTCCACACCCCTTAACTATTTCACTGGTTTCATTACCGACAAAGGATTTTTCCAGACAAAAGAACTTATGAAAAAAATACAAAATCAAGATATTCATTCATCTTTAAAAAATAAATAGTTATACTTTATGGAAAATGTTTAGTGTTTAAGATATTGACAGGTAATTTTTGAATAAGAAAATGATGCTTTCGAGAACTTTTGTTTTTCAGAGATTTAACGATTTGAATACTAATGTCAAACTGATTTGAAAACGTGTGCTTAAACGCATTTTTAATATTCTTTTTAATCGTATTAACAGAAAAATTATTTGAATATAACACAAGAAATAACTGTAATTCTCCCTTTTTCTCTTGAATAAACTGCCATTTAAGTACTCCTTTTGAATGGGTATCTATCACCTTATTAATGTCCGAAGCAGTTATCAGCGTCTCACTTTTGGTTAAAACTCCATCAGTAATTCGTCCTTCTATTCGCTTTACTATGGGATACTTTCGTCCACATGAACACGTTTGATTAGTGTAGATGCCGATATCTCCAGTTTTATATCTTATAAAAGGGAAAATATAGGATTGAAGACCCGTAGATACTATTTCTCCAAATGATCCTTCAGTTGTTACGGGTTCTTCATTTATATCGATTAATTCAAGAAAACAATAATTGGGAAACACATGATGAAGATAACTTTTTTCACAAGTTGCACTCAGTACATTTTTCTCTCCATTACCATAAATATCGAATAATTTACAGTGAAATCCTTTTTCTATTGTTTCTCGTTGCCATTCATAAATGGGTTCACCGTGACAAAAAATAGCGTTAATATCAAACGTTAAAGAAATCTGAGTTTCTAACAAGAATTTTGCTAAAAAATAGATGGCTGAGGGATAGGATACAATGTAATGAGGATGAAACTTTTCTATTTTTTTTAGATAGAATTCACAGGATTGATCTAAATATAACGAAGAGAGTTCTAATGTGTTTAATAAGCGATGATGTTTTTGTTCTTCACGTATTCCTAAAATAGAAACTGTTCTTTTCCCTCTTTTATATCCGGCACGTTTCATAAATATCCTATTATATGCAAAATGCTGAGATAACCATTTTTCTTTGTTAACATAAAATGTTAGTGGTTCATTTGTTGTGCCACTAGTTTTCTTTTTTTCAAATGTTTTTTCTGGAAAATTTATTGCTTTTAACTCATTCCTATTCTTTTCAACTATTTGTCTTGTGAGAAATGGGATTTTATTAAAATCAATAAGTGAATTCATATTATCAATTTTTATATCATATTTGGCGAATAATCTTTTGTAATATGGCACTTGCTTATAGCAATGAGATACTATTTTTTTTAACAATTCAAATTGATATTCTTCCCATCGGTCTTTAGACCACCTTTCAGATTTTTTTAAAAATGATACCATAGCACGTTGATGATTATAAGACCGAATCATTGAAACAAAAAAACCCATAGGAATTCAATAAGAACAATTCACTAATGGTTTTATATAAATTATTATCAAATTGAATTAGTCACTTTTTTTCAGGCTTATCTAATGATTCTGGATGAAGCAATCGTTTTTCTGCACCGTCTTTTAGTAATCCTATTTTATCTCCTTCAACAATTCGATGATCAAACGTTCCACTAATAGGAAGCATTGGACGGATAACAATCTCACCATCTACTACTACAGGTTTTTCCTTAATTTTACCCATGGCTATGATAGCTGGAAGATTGGAAATTGGAAGTAATGCAAGATACCCAGATGATAATCCAAAAACTCCAATATTTGAAATAGCAATACTTCCAAACGGATCAGGTTTCAACTTTACGAAAGGTAATGGGAATCCATTATCAAAAAGCCACCATTTAATGAATTTTACAACAGCTCCTCTAAACGGCCAAGGAACTTTTGCGATTGATTTTTGAATATTAAACGATTTTTTCTTTCCAGAATAAATTCTTTCAAGTCTCTCCTTTTGATACTGCGCAATTTCAGTAACCGTTTTCTCTTGGGCTTTTGGAATAATCATGCTTTGAACACTTTTTCCAGATTGAGCAACAGCCAGAAATACATGGGCATCATCACGTTGCATCAGTTTTCCTCGGCGAACAAAACAATTCATCTCTGGAACATCAAAATAAAGCGTTCTAGCAAGTGCAGCAGTAACCATATTCGTCACTGTTATTCGTACGCCTTTCTTCTTTTTTTCAGAAATGAAATTTAAAAGAGGTGATGCATCTATTTCATAGGTGCCATACACCTTTCCATCACGAGGGGGACTATAAATATTAATCGCTGTTTTTCTCCAAGCATTAATCTTCATTTTCTTAGCCATAAAACTACCACTTTAGTAATGGACAGGTTATAAAAATCTTTTAGTATTTTTTCAAAAGAGGTTAATCTGCTAATAAAGATGGTCTGATCTATCCTATGGATACATAAAGTATGATTTTTTTTAGGTTCTTTTTTTAAGTTTAGATTGATTAGAACCAGATGAACGGGAAAAAGATTATTTGAAAATGTTGATTGCTGATTCTTCTGTTTTTTTATTGATTCGTTCACTGCCACAAAATGGGCATCGTTTGTCTTTAGATATCTTCTTATGGATAATGGGGTCAAAAAATGTGTTTTGACAATCCTTACATTTCCATTGTATCTGAGATGTTAGTTTTTTCGGTTTTCGTTTTTTTTCCTTTGAAGATTGTTTATTTTTCCTTTTTGGGATGGTTACACCTTCCTAATGGATGTAAAGTCCTCCATTTACATTAATTGTTTCACCAGTAATATAACTTGCTAAATTTGAAGCTAAGAATACGGAAACAGTAGCAATATCTTTTGGTTTTCCTATTCGATGTAACGGGATTTCATTGATTCGAGATTGTCGTTGTTCTTGAGTATAATTAGCGATAATATCTGTGTCGATGGTTCCAGGAGCAATAGCATTGACTAAAATATTTTGTTGAGCAAGTTCTAGAGATAAACTTCTCATTAACCCAAGTAGACCTGCTTTTGAAGTTGCATAATCAGCTCCGTGACTTGTTCCTTTGAATGCTAGTTGAGATGAAATAAATATAATCCGGCCACCATTTGGCATGAATGGAAGTACTTCTTTTGTGATTGTATAGGCAGCATTTAAGTTTACATTCATGATTTGATTCCATTCTCTTTGAGTAATATCTTTAAAATCATGGCGATGATAAATACCGGCATTATGAACCAAAATATCAATGCTTTTTCTTTTATTTGTCAGATTAGAAACTATCTTGGATACATCCTCCTTGATGCTAATATCTCCTTTTAGAAGCATGCCTGATTGATTTTTATTTTTCAAAGAATTAAGTGTTTGTTCCGCTGCTTTGTCTTGGGAAACATAGTTAATACCAACGTAACAATCGTGTTCAGCGAACTGCTGGGCAATGGATTTTCCTATGCCTCGGGATGAGCCTGTAATTAATGCTGTTTTTCCTTGTAACATCATCAAAAAAAAACAGATGATGGTGTTTAAATATTACGATTTAATTTTTAAAAAGCATTCCAAAATCAAGAAAAAATAATGAACATTGATGATAGTTCTCATTTAACTTTGAATCATTATGTAATGATTTTGGAAATGAAAAAATATCCAACATATCTTAACATGAGTAATTGTATGATATTCATTTAAGGGTATAAATCAGAAGGTCTGGCATTTTTTTTACAAGGGAAGGTCACTAACTATGTTTATGTATTCAAGATGATGGATTTCGATACACGGGATGATGATCACTTCGAATTAAATAAATGAGTAGTACTCCTGCAGTGATGAATAAACCTGCAGAAACCACAAGAATGATAGTATTAAATCCATACAATTCCTTTCCTTGAGCTATTGCTCCACCAGTTACTGGACTTCCTAATAAAACAATTAATGATCTGAACACACCTAGTTTTGCACCTGCAGTTTCCTTATCCCAAAAATCCATGACATAGGAAGTACGAATCGGATAAAATGCGCCCGTTTGAGAAAGTAAAAAGGAAACAATGATTAATCCTATTACTGATGTTTCAATGGTAAGAAAATAAAGAGATACACCCGCAAGAAACGTTAAAAGCATCATAATGAACAATCGATTAATTCGATCTGATAAATGTCCGATAACTGGTTTAAATAATAATCCTCCTGACATCATGATAGCAAATAACAGCCCTGCTATTTCAGGACTAAATCCTTTTTGTTGTTGAAGATAGGTTGGATACCAATTTAGCATTCCCATCCATGCAAAAGAAATGACAAGATTTACGATGAACATAAACAATATTTCTTTTTGTTTTAGGCCTTTTAAACCAGTGATAAACCGATCTTTCCAGTTTTGATGCATGGGTTCAAGTAATGTTTCCGTGATGTATTTATAAAGAAAGAATGCAAGAAAGACACCAAGTACTCCCCATAGCAAAAACACGTTTCTCCATCCTAAAATGAGTGCAATAAATGGAACGATTAATGGAGCAAAACCTGAGAAACTGCCAATTGAAGAATGAATGCCAAGGGCTTTTCCTTTTCGTGGTCCAAAAAGTTCTGCTATCATTGTAAAACTTGGAGCTGGAAGGATTCCTGCAGACATGCCGATTAATGAAAAGGTGATTACTAACGAAATTGCATTAATGTTAAAACCGGTTAGAAATGTTGCGATGCTAAAGAACAATGCTGAAAGGGTTATGATAATTTTCCTACCGTAAACATCAGACAATACTCCCCCTGGAAATTGCATAATTCCATACATAGTCCACATTCCAGTGAATGCCCATCCAGCTTGCACATCAGAGATACCAAGATCCGTAGTGATATTTACAAGTAAGGTGGATGGAGTTATGCGACCTACGAAGATAAGAAGCCAG
>JAGXLH010000098.1 GCA_018334795.1 Thermoplasmatota archaeon | reverse complement strand
TGGATCCATCACCGGGTGGATGCGTACTCCAACGGAAAGGATTGGCATGCCCATCAAAATACACAAATCCCAATCCATCATTAAACGCTGAAATAATATCTCTTACACCAGTCAAGGTTTCATCACTCGTCCATAAATGAGATTGATCATAATCCGTCATGTTCTCAAGCACACGCTTAGTGTTCTCTTCTCCTTCATTCGTTGGCATATCTGGATAGGTATCCCCTGCACAAACAAGTAGATCATCTGCCCAACTAGATCCATATGCCTCAGTTTCATAGGTAATGATTTTATCAACTAACACATTTACTTCAACCTTATTTCGACAGGCAAGCCGGCCCACTGCTATATCTGGATACAAATCAATGGGTTGGTCTTCAGCCTTCGTAGAAACACCATCATCATACCATTCACCAAAAACTGCATCGTTATCCGTATCCCACGATGAAAAACTTCCATCCTGATTATAAATATCAGCGTAATACAATTCTGAAATGAAAACTGGTTCATTAAAACCCTGTTGTACATCCTGATTATGCACATAACGAATAGGCATTAACCGGAAATCACCAACCAACAAAACGTATTCAATATCCCACGTTTCAATGCTTTCCTTTATAAAATACTTGATTTTTTCAGCATCATCCCTGCCCTGCCAAAACATGTTATCATACACTTCAGACAATGTCACTACTTTTGTTTTCATCCCACATCTGTTTTTATGATCAACTAACTCTTGTAATGATTCTGTGAATTCTTGAGGAGTGATAATAAGGAGATCATATGGTTCAGTTGTGAGTTCATTTTCTATCTGAATTGATGAAACGTGAGTGTAATTTGTTAATTTTAATCCTAACGGTAAGGGAGAAATAAGGATTAAAATAAGGATTGATATACATAGTTTAAGCATGAAATTTCTTAGCATTTTCTGCTTCATAAAAAAAACTCCATTAGTTTTATAGCTAAATATATTATAAATATTTTCGCATCATAATTCATTTTGCGTTCATTTTGTTATGTACATTCAAATAGGAAAAGACCATTAACCCCGTTTGTGCTATGGATTCAAGTTCGTGTCATCGGTATTGTTATTTGAACACTCGCAAAAGGCTTCCAACTAAACCAGAACGAAATTCGCAGATTAAACTAGTATTGTTTGATATGGATGGAGTACTTGTGGATAGTATTAGTTCCTGGCGGCATGTGCACACTCATTTTTCAACAAATAATGATCACGCGGTTAAAGCCTATGTCCAAGGAAAAATAACTGATAACGAATTTATTCGTCATGATGTTAATCAATGGAAACAAGACGGTCAGCATATTTTCAAAAAAGAATTACAAAGCATTTTTTCAACTATTACATTGATGAACGGTGCACAAACGTGTATCCAACAGTTACAAAAATATGATGTGCAAATTGGTATTGTTAGTGCAGGAATCGATGTATTAGCAAATAAGGTAGCTACGATTCTAAATATCCCACTAGTTTATGCAAATGAATTAGAAACCGATTTAAATGGTCAATTAACTGGTGAAGGGAAAGTTCATGTTCCATTGATGCAAAAGGATGCCGTCGTTGAACAAATTGCATATCAATTGCATCTTCATCAGGGAGAAATAGCGGCAGTTGGAAATTCTTGTTTTGATATTCCATTACTACGATCAGTTGGTTTTGGTATTGCATTTCAACCAGATGATGATTGTATTATATCTGAAGCTGATGAGGTGGTTTATAAAAAAGATCTTACTAAAGTGTTTAATCATCTTCAACCATTTTTATCAAAAAAAAAGAAATGATTACCTTTATTTTTTTCTTTTTTGAAACAATCTCTGTTTTTTAGGGATGCGTTCTTCTAGGTTTTTGATATGATCAAAAAGGAATTGTTTATCTGCTTGTATGCTTTTATTTTGTTGTTTTAAGGTGTGAATGAGATCATCTTTTAATTCAAGTTGTTTTTTTAACGGTGTAACTTCAGTATTATAAATAATGCTGTAGACTTCATTATAAAAGTCATCGGTGAGAGATTCTATAGTGGTTTTTTGAGGTTGGGTAGTTTCTGGTTGAGGTGTTTTTTTGGATATATTTTTAATTTTTTCAGAGTTTTCTTCGATTTCAGACCATGTTGAGGATGTTTTTTCCTTCTTTTTAGATGAAGATTTCGTTTTTGAATCTGATTCATGCAAGTATGATTCTATTGCTTGGATGACTAAATCGTTTCGGCCAAGGTTATGGTTTTCAATTTCTTTTAATAATTCATTATCGATGCGAATGGCTATTCCTTTGGTTTGTCCCATGATTACATGATCCTCCCCATCTCTATAACTCTGTATTTCATCTTGGTTTAAAAAATGTTTGTTGTATATTTAATCCTTAATAAAAATTTTTTTTAATGGAAAAAGAAAAAGGGAAGGTGAAAACAATGATGAAATCACGTTTTTTTAATTGTTGTTTTCACTAATTTGAAGGGGTGTTTTTATTGTAGATGATTCATGCTTTTTTTTGCGAGCTGATATTCGTGTTCGTAAGATGCGGGATAGGTAGATTTTTTTTGACAGATTAACCAAGGTTTTTTTCCAATATCGCCTCCTTGCTAAATATTAGCACAATATATGTTTATCGTTACTATTATATAAATATTTTCATTTACACCTTCATTTCGTAAAAAAATGTGATAAAAAAAAGAAGAAAACATAAAAAAAGCAAATAAAAACACTAATGATGTTATTCAGCGAAAAATGAACTAATCCAATCAGGCCTATCAGGAATATCATCCGTAGAAAGCATTTCCTTCCATGCTTCATCGGTTAACCGGTCATTCATGGGATGTTTAAACTCATAATAACTCAGCATTGGACCAGCAGCACACACTAACTTACCATCACTATCTGGAACAGCGACCACAATCATATCCACATAGCCAAGACCTTCTTCAAGCACCTGATTAGTATTAGTATCCGTATGCACATCAGCAACTAGTGTGGTCTCTTTTCCCTTAGCATTCACACCAAGCACGGTTGTTTCAAGGGTTTCATCAATATCAGCAAGAAAACGCTCATCTGTTTCACTAAATGGTGTTCCTTCTAATTCCTTAATTGATAAATCAATCATATGATCCAACACATCAACAAGAGCATATAACCTGTTTTCTTCAGTTGCATTAAGCACGTTAAACGATTGTAAACCATGAAGCGTCATATTGGTTAATGCTTGTAATCGAACATACACTTCAACTGCAGGTTCAACAAAACCAGACGTAGTCACAGGAGGGTCAACAGAAGTTAATTTCACCGGTGTATAACTTTGTTTAGCATACAAGATCGTATCATGTCGAAGTTCAGTCCAAGAGGAAAGCGCAGTATGAAGACTCTTTTGCTCCCATGCATCCGTTTTCATATAATAGGGATATTCTTCGGAGTAAGATTCAAGTAATGGTTGCAACGAATACAACCAACTAAAATACAAATTCCGATGCCATTCCGTCACATTAAATGATGAAAAATTCTGCTGTAACTTTCTAATCTGACTATCATACCGAGTGTACTCTGTATCTCCCTCTTTTTCAAGAATACGAGCTGCTTGATTTGATCCAAGTACATTCATCACATCAAGACCACGAGGAAACACCCGTGCGGGACCACCATTAGTCATCTCCATCGTAAATGGTTGTGGATCACCACTTCCTGTATAGGGATCGACTGCAGGGAATACTAGCTGTTGAAACATATATGAATCAGGAATAAACCGTTGCCCCATCAACCGCATTCCTTGTGTTTTCTCAAGTGTTTCATTCAAATCCTCAAGCGTGAATGGAACCCCTGGAGGTTTTTCTATAACCACTTCACCCGTTCCACCATAAATCTGAGGCATTCGAAGAAGACTTAATTCTCCTTTTAACTGAGTGAGCAATGATTCATTAGATAACTCACTTGGTTCAAAACTCGATCCAAACACATTGTTAGTTACCTCTAAATATTCCTGAGGTAAAAGATCATCCGCAGTACCAACAAAAAACGCAGTGATCGCATAGATTTCATCCCACATGCAAAGAAGAGTTTGTTCACCACTAGATAGATTTGGTAATGCTGAAGCAATAAGCACAGATTGTACTGTTTGCCTATTAGCAACTGAAGTATTAACTAAAAAATCACAACTCGCACATGCTGGTTTGCCACCTTTCAAAAGAAAACTCATCCGACCATACCACATCAGTGTTTTAAAATATCGACGAAGCAACTCTGAATCCGTATAATGCCCACGGGGCACATATTGACTGTAATCCTCCTTATACGAAAACAATGGACTCACATTCATTCCCTGATGAGCATCAATAAGATTAAGTTCTTCTTCAACAACCGAAGTAATACTCTCTGGAATTGAATAAGAAACGGTTGGAATATTCTCCGAACCTGTAGATTCATCCGTAGGAGTATGCAATAATTCAAGAGCAACAGCAAAATAAGCCATATTATGTTTAGCTGCTTGTTTTACAACTGGATCAGTAAATGACCGGTATTGATCAACTGAATGAGAAAACAATGATTCAGTTAACCTAAGAATAGTATCATAAAATAAACGCTGTTCTAATCCTTTCAAAATCTCATTGAATTGAATATGGTACAAATGAAGAAATGTATCGGTGGTCACAAACAAAGGAATATCTCTATTTTTCAAAAATGTGTAAGAAGAAATAATATCATCATTGGTATTAAATGGAATCACGGTAAATCCATTTTTTTCAAACAAATCTTGTTGATTCTCTGAAAGATCAAACACCGCGTTCACATCATCAAAATTACTTATATCATTTTGATTTAATGGTAAAGAAATATCTGCCGGTGTTGCATCAATAGTAAGATCGTTCTCCTTATAAAAAGAAGCGAGTGCATAATTGGGATCATTCAACGATTCAGCACTTAACCCAGGGAGTTGAATAACACCAAGAGAACTAGATGGATCTTCTGTTACACAACCAGAAAACAGAGTTGAGGTCAATAAAATACTGCAACATAATGAAAAAATCATAATTCCTTTTTTCATAAACAATCTTCACCAAACAAGGATTATAATAGTTAGGTTATAAATACTTGGGTACCTAGTTTGGTATTTACCAAATAAGAAAAACACTTGTTTTAGATTCACCTTTATTTTTCAATTGATGTCATTATTATTTCTCTTCCGCTCCAAACTGATGCTTGAATTCATAATCATAAATAGACCTAACGATTAACGATATAAGGGAGATCTAGTATTATTCATCTCACTATGAATATTACATTTACTCCTATTGGAACCATTCATACGCCGTATACGAAAAAGAAGAATAATACGCCATTTCAAAGCATTGAAGATGACAAAGAAGAATTTTTTGTAACGGTTTATCCTGAACATGTAAAACGACTTGAAAAACTTGATTTGTTCACCTATATTTATTTGATCTATTATTTGGATCAAACATACAAAGAACCAAAGGATTTGGTGCATCCGCCTTGGACAAAAAATACTGCTGTGGGTCTTTTTGCAAGTAGGTCTCCAAATCGAATTAATCCAATTGGACTAAGTGTTGTTAAAATTAAAGAAATCAAAGAAAACCAGATTAGTATCTCAGGAATTGATGCCTTTGACGGTACTCCACTGTTAGATATTAAACCATATATTAAAGATCTTGATGCAAAAACTGATGCAAACTATGGATGGCTTGAAGATGCAAAATTTAAAGATCACCTGCTACTTCACATTAAAGGGATCCCTCATGATCATTAATCTCTTTCGCCCTTTTTTTTATTATAGTTGTATATCTTTTACATCTTAAGATTTTTGCTTAAGAAAACTTTGTTTTATCATTTCATAGATATTTTTACTTGCTATAGTTACTCATTGATTTTCTTGATAATAAAAAAAT
>JAGXLH010000097.1 GCA_018334795.1 Thermoplasmatota archaeon | reverse complement strand
TTATTGTAAGAAAAAGAAGGCATACGACTTATTTTATGAAAAATCAAAATTTTTGATAGATTGAGAAATCAACCACCTTCAATTTTTCAACTGCTTTCATTTTTACTGGAAATGAATGTTCCCGGATAATGTTTCCTGGACCATCCATTATGCATCCAGTAATAGATTCCTTGTGGATATCCAATCCACCAAACAACTTTCCATTCATTTCCTCATTTTCATCTCTATGATAAAGTGCTTATATAGTTGGCAATAAGCACTTTAATCTATCTATCTTGAGAAAAAAAAGAGTTATACTACCATCAGTTATCCACCAACCAAGCGCCAGCCATCCTTAATAATTATCAACAACAACAGCCAAACCCTATTTTCTTATCAACCCTGTTAGGTGAATCATATATCAACAACAGCAGTTAGGAGTTATCAACAACAGCAGTTATCTATAAATTTTCCCGTAAAAAAATTGAGCCAGAAGATGAAAAATCTTTTTTTAAAATTCACAGATAAAAAATAAACAACGAACGAACAATACATAACAATGAATAATCTCCCACCATTATAATTTCATAAAAAACCCAATCAAATTTTTAATTAGAATCAACCAAATCCATCTGTAAATCTCTAAGTTGATCATGCACCAATTTAATCTTGTTAAAAAAATCTGGTTTTGGCTTAAAAAGAAGAAGGTTTCTCTCTCTTTCAGGAATCGTCTCAAAATCCGGCATATCCACTGATTTAATATTATCCACATATCTTTTATATAACTCAAGAACAAAACGAGTCTTTTTTCTTATCTCTTTTTCATATTGAGAAATAGTAAAACCATATTTTTGTTCCAGCATACATATATCTATAATATCTCTAAACTTATATGAAAACCTGGTCATTGCAGCTCGAGCTTTATCTGTAAATATCTCCTGAGGAGTGTAACAATCAAAAGAAACATGTTTTTTATATTCCTCCCATTCTTCAGGAAACAAAAAAGCAGTTTCTTTGTTTTCTACCGTTTCGATAAGACTTTGCAACGAAATATGTTTGAAAGGAAACATGGTTTTATCTACAAAATTTATTTCAATTTTGATAACTGAAGAAACATCCAACATTTCAGAATGATACCTTAAAAACAACCGTAGCATTCTTCCACCACTACCCATCTCAACAAAAGAAAGATCTGATTTATCAGAAGTAAAGTCTAACCCAAGCTTATTTGAAATCAAGTCAAAACGCTGAATGATCGTATCTGTAAGTTTTGAACAAGTTTTTCTGGTTTGACTATTACTTTTTCCTTTCCAAATACGAGTATCTTTCCATGTAAAATCAATATCCTCTGAAAAACGGTAATATCCAAGATATGCTTTCACCAGACAGGTTCCACCTTTAAACACTACATTATTTTTTAAAAACTCATCCTGAGAGATATGATAAAGCAACCGATGCAAATGATAATCCTTCTCGACGATATCAGATCGTTGGGGTTTAACTATAGAATTCAATTGATCAAAAAATGTTTTCATAATTCAGCTTCCACCTTTTTTTGAAACGAATGCGGATACAAATCAAGTAATGTTTTAATTTTGTCAACATCGATTTTGGTTTTATATTCTTTGAGTGGTGATAAAAAGAAATTTTCATTTTTTGTTTTTAGAAAACGATGATATGCTAAATCTAACACCGTTTTTTCTGGTGTTGAATACCTTATTTTGTTTTTTTTCAGGATCCCTTTTTTAAAATATTTTTTACTTCTTTTTAAAAACTGGAATTTGTTGTCTATTATCGATATTTTTTTTGTTGTTCTATAGGAGTCAGTAAAAACATAGTCAACAGTATAATATTCATGGGTTAGATTATTCAGTTTGAGCGCGGTTTCAAGAGCGAAATACCAGTTTTTTACTTTTTTTATTTCAAGAGCCCAGGAAACAATTGTATACAATGAATTATTTAGGGTGTTGTATTGTCTTTCCTTAAGGCTTTTAACATAAAAGATTCCGCGTAACACTCGAACTATGTATCCTTCTTCTTGAAGGTAATATACTGCTCTTTTTTTGTTTTTATCAAGTTTTAAAGCAAGTTTTTCTATCTGATTGGTGGTAACCATTTTTTTTTGTTCTAAAAGTAGACGTTTCCAAATAAGAGAAAATGTTTTTTGTGTCATAGATACCGACTTTATCGGTAGTTATAACATTTTTTATATTTAGTGTTTTTTGTTGAGCGTTGCACATGAAGTTGTTTGCAAAAAAATATACAAAGACTCTTTATCAATTTTTGCAGAGGGAGTCAGGTGAATTACGCACGAAAGGTGTCTGGTGACAATCATCTCAACGACCATCTTAACAGCCACCCTTATCAGGTATTTTTTTTATTATGAAACTAAGCTGACTGCCATTATGAAGGATAGAGGAAAGGTAATTTCTGCTAATTTTCCTCTAAATTTCCGCTAAAAACATAGAATTAACAAAAAAATATTATTTCATTTGTTAAAATGTCTATTATTTATTAGATTTTTGAGATTGTTTTCTTTTATAACTATACGATTTAAAAGATAGTCTGACCATCTCGGAGGTGTCAATGATAGGTATGATTGATTGTTGTTTTAATTTTTTATCATCCGTCCAAAGAACAGAAGATTGATGTCGTAATGCACAAGCAATGAACATGGCATCATCTTAATCAATTTCTTTTACAATGTGCACTGCCTCTTCTTTGTATGGTAACAGGGATCCAGATGGAATGATTATCACTTTTTGCAGGAGTATATTAAGTAATGCGTTAAAATCATGTTTTCTCATTTTTGATTTTTTCAATAATTCATGTTTATGGTTTTCCATTTCCTCAAATATAAAGGATAAAAAAAGAAAAAAGCCATCATAATTTAAAATTATCTTACGAGTAATGGCATCCTTGATCAGTGCAGAAAAAAGAATGTTTGAATCGATGACGATGTTCACTCAAGAAACCTCTTAGCCGCAGAGGATTTTATCTTTTTACTAAACTCTTTAACGTCTTGTTCGGTTAATTCACTTTTTTCAGCGAGTTTTTCAGCAAGCGTCATCATTTCTATTTTTTCAATAATTGCTTTTCTTGCAACTTCACTCCACTTAACCTCACTGAAATGCTTCATCTTCTTACGAACCTCATTTGGAACAGAAAGCGTGATATTTGCCACAAACAACACCATACATAATTATGTGATAACACATATTTAAAGGTATTCTATTATATGTGCTGACAATTACATTGTAAAAAAAATGACAATAAAGGTAATCGAATATACCTATGAACAATTACAATGATTCCTCAATCAGGCATACGAACTGTTGAATCCTTTCATTCTTTTCTGGGTTCTATAAATCAGTCAGGCTCTTTGCCTTTTTTAAATTATTGAGGAAGATTCGCAGTGATCACCAAACTCTCTGAGAATATCTCAAAAAAAAGTGAGGGAGAGGGAGACCATGATTAATACATTTTTCAATAACCCTGTTTGTTTCTGTACCAATAATCACTTTATTTTGCACCGCATTTGCACCGCATTTCCGCCGCACCAGGAACTCTTTTTTTCCCTGAAGTAGGTATACTATCAAAAAAAATTGATACTAATTGAGACTGAATGATAGTGACTAAAATATGATGCCTGTAAAAAAACCAGAATACTTGATTATCTATAGGTATGCTGATCTACTTGATGATGTTGTACATTTGATTAGATCATTAAAAACCTTGATTTGAATATGCCTCTTAACCTAAGGAATCTTATGAAGTAATCGGGTAATACTCATACGAAAATCACACGAATCAACTTCAGATGTTCATGTATCATACAACCAAGATATAATCCTGTCAAAATAAAAGATACAAAACCCTATTTTACCCTTTTGATCCGTTTATTTCCTTAAAAGAAAATACCCTGTTTCTCTTCCTGTTTTCCCAGATCTAGTGATTAGCCCTTTATCAACAAGAGCCAATAGTTCTCTAGTTGCAGTTGGTTTTGATAGTAGGTTGAACGTTTCTTAAGATGTTACGAATTGTAATACCATCATCACCAATCGCAAACATTATAAAACTATAATGCATTATGATTTTATGCATAAAAGTATAATGGTATAAATATGTTTGTAAATAGAAAAAAAGAATTTCATCTGCTTAAAACAGTTATCAGCTCAGTAGAAAAAAATGAACATAATAATATCGCAATAATTGGAAATAGAAGAATTGGAAAAACAGAATTACTTTTAGAATTTAAAAGAACACAGAATAACAAAAATATAGTAATGCCTTACTTAAATGTACAAAGAGTAGGGGATCTACAATCTTTTATTCTGTCATACTACAGAGAATTACTATTTGAGATAGGGAAAAAAAGAAAACTTGTTGCAAACAAAACTGAATTTTCAAACTGGGATGATATACTTATATTATCTGCAAAAATTGAAATTGACGACATCTCAGGGAAATTAAAAGCAAAAAAAGGAATACAAGCACTCGATTTTTTATTTGAATCACAAGAAACAATATTAAAAAAAACAGGTTACCCGGCAGTTTTTTTACTTGACGAGTTTCAGTACGTTAAAAACTTTGGTAACAGATTCACAGAAATTATGAGAAGCATCGTGGAAAAACAACAAAAAACAGCATATATCGTGACAGGATCATCAATATCAATGATGGAAGAAATTTTTTCAAAAAGCAGTGAACCATTTTTTGCACAATTTAGAAGAATGTATCTTGGTTTCTTAAATAAACAAAACAGTAAAAAACTTACTGAGATGTTTTTAAATAAACATAATATAAATATTGATAACCAACCTAATAATGAAATTTTCCGACTTACCAATGGTCACCCTTTTTATATAATATCATTATGCCACGGGTTGATTGAGGAGTTTGATGATAGTAGTATTGACACGATAAAACATGTCTTTTTAAAGGAAACACTTTCACCAAAGGGCGATATCTATCTTGTTCTGGATTACATTTTCAATCAATCGCTCTCAAGAGCATATAAAGGCAAGATCCATCGTCAGATTTTGTTGATACTTGCAAAAAAACAAGGGTTAACACTTACTGAAATTTCAAAAGATCTTAACAAACCGTCTGGCGAGGTATCAAACTATATGAAAAAATTGCTAACAACTGATCTAATAATAAGAGAAGAAAACAATTATTTCTTTCGAGATCCGCTACTTGCATTTTGGATAAAATATACCTATCTTGGAATTAATGATATTGAACTTGAAAAGAAAAAAGTTGTAGATAGTCTAATAGAAGAACTCACTGAAAAATATTTGCAGGCTTCTTCAGAGCTGGGAAGAACTAAAGAATATGAGTTTAAGGTGAAACTTGAAGAAAAATACGATATAAAATTTTCTAACTATGTTTCATCTGATAGAAAAAGAGAGTTTGATCTTGTTGGAAAAAAACATGATGTTTATTATATTGCTGAGGTGAAATGGCGTAATAGAAAGGGATCTATCAAAGATATCATAGATTTTTCAAAAAAGATACAGAATTCTTTCTTTTCTGATAAAAAGAAAACTATGCTTTTTATTTCAAAAAGTGGTTTTGATAAAAAGGCACTACAAGAAGCCCAAAAAGAAGAAATTCATTGTTTAGATAAAAATCTAAATAAAATTGTTTAACCAAAAAAATTATTTTTACAAATAATAATTAAAAAAAACAAAAAACCCACCAAACAACCAAAAAAACAGATAAAAACACCTATTGACTCAACCAAGCTAAAAAATTATTACCTCCAGAGCAAACACTGCAAAGGATGCCTTTTTTTCCCCCTCATTTTTTGCAGAAGGTGTCAGTTTGCTACTATTCCAACTACCTTTCTTTTGTCTGCAAGATTGTGATAAGTAAGAATACTATTTTTTTTATGTATGGTGAAATACCTATGAAAATACTT
>JAGXLH010000096.1 GCA_018334795.1 Thermoplasmatota archaeon | reverse complement strand
AGAGGGAAAGGATTCCTTTAGGATTCTAGGAGGGGATGCATTAAAAAAAACATTGGATTCCTTTCCCTCTTGTAGTAAGTCTGAAAGTTTTTTGGTGTGGAGTTCTCCTACGGTGGTTTTCATTGGAATCCTCCATAAAAAATTAGTATTGTTATGAGTGTGAAATTGATGAAATGGCTGCCTAATAATATGGTTGGTATTAGGAGAGTTAGACTCCCGATGAGTTTTATGTTTTTGTTTTGTATTTTCATAGTTATTCCATCTTTCCTCCCCGACTCCCATCCACCACGATAAAGAATCGGGGAAGTATTTTTTTTTGTTAGAGACTAATGTTTTTTTTAGTTGTTATGTGATCCTTTTGTTTGGATCAGTATGAGTTCATGTGGTCGTGTGTATCTGTTCATCATTTCAGGGTTTGGCATTACTGGTCTGAACAGGTTTTTCATTGTTTCACTTTTTTTCCTTGTATGAAGTCAATATTTTGTTGTGTGAGTGTTTGGTAGCAGTCGGGGCAGAGGTGGTACATTTTTTTGTTGATTCGTATTTTTTTGAATTCTTTGGGGTAGGGGTTGAAGTCGAGTGGTAGATTGTTTTTTGGTTTGGGTATGGTGTATTTGCAGCCTTTTTTGTCGCAACTAAAATTGGTTTCTTTACACATTTTTTTCATCTTCTCCATTTTTTTGTTTTTTGGTGGAGAGATGGGAATTTTGTATGTTGCTTCCACCATTACTTTTTCCCCCGTTCTGGATATTTTTTTGTTCTTCTACGTATCGGTGTAATATAAATTTGAGTACGTCTGGGCGTGTTTGTAGGAATGGATCCGCGTCTTTAATTTTGTCTATTTCCGCGATGATTTCATTTCGGAGTTTTATTGGTGTGTATTGGTCGTCATTTACCATATTAATCCGATGTCGGTATGGCAATTGGTGTTTAAATAATTTGTGTTTTTTTCAAAAAGATAAATCGGCACGTGGGTCTTTCGCAGGTTTTCCCGTACGTTTTTCTTTTTCACGCATGATTTCTTCCATTTTATCCGTGACGCTTTCATTGAATTTTTTTCGTTTCTCATAATATGCGCCATACGGAGTAGTGGGATCCTCTTTGTTTCCTGGGACATAAAGACTATATTTATCTTGAAATGGGACGATCACACGATATTTTTTATCATCAGGATACCAATTGAATTGATATGCACGAGCATAACGGTTATGATTTTCGCCGCCTGGCGCTTGTTTTATTTCGATTTTTAGATCATCGTAATCACGGAGGAAACTAAGCAGATTCCTTCGTTTCGGGCAAGTGAGTAATAATCCAGTGGCAACCGTTCGGATAGTGTCAAACATTCCTTTCAGTAAAATAACTTCATAGAGATCCACAAAGAATTTGTAACTATTAAAGTGAACAGTGGCATCATCAAGGCATAACGCTGGAGTAACATAATCATTGGCATTGTTATATTTGAATAAATTAATGAGTTCCCGCGGGCTAAAGATCATGTGTTCTAATGCGGCTTGGTATGCTTCTTGTTCATTGGTTACTTGATGAATTTCACCATCGTTAAGACTTTGGTATTTCCCAATGGTGAGATAGACTTTTGCCATGAGTTTGTATGCATACATACTTTTTCCTTGTCCTCGTTCCCCTTGGATAATTGCGCCGATGAAGCCATCGGGATGTCTTTTTACGATACGTTTATGCATGCCACTGTTCCAATCTGGTAGTTTTTTGTAGTTCATTTTACCCACCTTGTACAATATAGGTTGTATTTAATGTTATAATTGTCCTTTCTTAAAAGAAAAATAAAAAAAAGTGATTTTTTTTCAGTCTGATCATCAAAAACAGTTTCCATCTTTATTATGCTATTACAAGTCTGTAAATCTACAATATTATTATTCATATTCTTTTAACCTGCCACATTGTACACATTTAACAACTTTAAGTACAGTTCCATCAGTATAATACCATCTTGGTCTTTTACTCCAACGATGTTTGCAGTTACTCATAGGTTTTAATGTACCTCGTTTTAAAAATCAAGTTTTGCCGTTCCAATAACACACTAATGTATTGCCATAATTCATCATATAAACGAATTGTTTCTGTGGTAAGGTTAGTATAGTCACTACCCCCTATTTTTAGTTCCTGCATGCGTTTCTGTGCTTTCTCACGTATTTCCATAGGACACATAAGGATAAGTGTTTCAATGCTGCTTGCATACATTCGTGGGTTCTTATCACGATAAATTGCCATGTTAGCAAGATGCCCAGCGAGAATGTTTTCATAATCAATACCACTTTTGTAATCACTGCTTTTTTTAAAATCCATAGTGTTTTACATATCCCAATATGTTTTAAAGTAATGATAATTTTGTTCTGAGAACATAAATCGTTTTGTTTCATACCACCAAAGAATATTTTTTTTTTGTTCCACGAGATCATGCCGATCGTAACTACTTGCTTTCTTCCAGTTCACTTCCCATTCAGCAAGCATCTCTTTTTTTTTGACACTAGCACTATTCCATTTTTTTTCCAGATCTTTTTTTGCATCGGAATCTTCATCTAAACTATCATAATACCGTTCATTTTCAAGATGTAAATGCTCAAAATTATTAGATTCATGTGTTCGAACAAGTTGTTTCATGGTTTCAATGCAATCCGCACGATCCTGACCGAGACTTGTCACATAATTTTGTTCGCCCATAGTTATTCTTCCTCCACAGTCACCGTGATCACATCACCAATGTTCCATTGATGTTTCTGCCAGGTTTGATATGGAATACGGATTTGATCAGGGTTTTGTTTCCGTTGTGTTTCAACGGTCATCTGCTGCTGTAATTGGCTAAGGTTGCCTAAGCTTTCCATGAGTCCTTTTTTTTCTTGTACTGGATTGTTGCTGTCTAATACGAGTCGTATCATGTCGCCTTCATTTTTTAATCCTTGTATCGTATACAATTTTTTCATATTTTTTTTATCCTCCGAAACTAGGTATCATCCCTTGCTGATTCAACACCACGAACACGATCAAAATCACAAAAATAATAGTGACCACGCCACCGATCGCCCATTTCTGCGCACTCGTTAACTTCTGATCCAAAGCACCACGAATAAATCCTTGATGTTCCATACCCGCAGCAAGTTGATCATAAGCATTACTTCCACCTTTACTAAATAAATATTCATAAAAAATAGGGACAATAGCTTTTCCAACAATTCGATGATCCCAGAAATTCACGAAATGTTCATACCATTCCTTATGTGAAAACGTGTACCCATTCGTCATTTCAACTGTGCTTTTACTCGGATTCTTTTTATTGAAATCAATGTGTTTCACAGATACATCAGTCCAATCATCATGTTTAATGGTATCAAAACTATTTTTTTTCATAAGGTAATCCTCCTCGTTCATACTTAGTTTTTATTTTATTCACGAGATCATCAACATTTTTTTCAATTGCACCCATATTACTTTTTTTGATTGGTGGTTTAAAATCAATGTTTTTTCCTTCATAATCCTTCCATTCGGAAACAAGTTTATGTCCACCATGATTATACTCATAATTTTGCATGTTAACTAATATTTGTCCCATTAATTTAAAATCCCCTGCATCTAAGAATTGTCCAGTTAACAATTTTTTTAATGTGTAACTATTGTGAACACCAAGTTCATATAATATTTCAGATGCGATCATCATATCTGGATCAGGGGTATGCTCACAATTCTCTAATGCAAGCACATATTTTTTACTGCCTTTTTTAAGTACACTATCTTTTCCTTTGTTTTCCACTAATCCCATTCCACGTGCTTGTAAAAATGATAATGCATGATATGGTCTATTTGCAACAACGGTGTGTACATCTCGTTCACGATTAATGAAATCAACGATAGTCGTCCATTTTTTTTGCCGGTCTGTTTGTTCCAATGTTCCCTCGTTTTTCATGAAATATAAATCAAGGATCCAGGGAACAACAAGTATTATTAATCCGATCCAATCAAGATATACCATTTTGAATCGTGGCATAACAACGGTGAGTACATATAAAAAAAAGCCGAATGCCGTGAGCATTATATTTAACATTAAAATCATTGGTTATCAGTATCCCTTATGTTCAGGTTCTTCATTTGTTTTGAAATAATCCCCTGCTTTTTCAAAGAATTTTTTGTTTCGTTGTTCTGTTTTATCAGCGAATTCTTGTCGTTTCACTGTTAATTGTTTTATCAGGTTTCCATGTTGTCCTTGTGTTGTTTTCATAATGTCAATGTTATCAAAAACAGAGCTCCATATCAGATTTTCACAACCAAGCATTTCCATGAGTTTCATGTTCAGCAGCATGATGCTGTTGAGTTTTGTTGTATTCGGGTTTTCCATGAATGCGGTTCCTTTTTCTTTCCCGCTGAACATGATTCGATGCACCCATTTTTTCCGTGTTTCTTCATCTATTTCTTCAGGATATTGCACTTCAGTGAATTGTTTTAAAAACGCGTTTTCGTCACTGCGATATGGTGAGAGGTTCATGGGTGATTGCATGTATTCAAGTCCGGGCATGAACTCATTTTCTTCTTCTTCAGTGGATACGCTTGGTTCTTTGTAAGGCAAATGTTACACCTCCTATGCCACCATATGTTATGAGAAATAAGCCGAGTCCGAGTCCGATGAAATAGGTGTATGTGTTTTCTGTGAGGAAGATGAAGCTGAATAGGACGAATCCGAGGCTGATGTAGAGGATGCTGTTGTCTAATATTTTTTTTCGTTTTGTTTGTTCTTTTCCGTTGATGATGCTGTCGAGAATGGTTCTGAGTGCTTGGCTGTGGTTGCTTTTGTTTACTTTGTCAAAAAATTTGATATGTCGTTTGCATAAATGGTAACTGCGTTGTATGTATTCGCCTTCTTCCATTATAGTAGTGAATTATGTTTAAAAGGGGTATATATAGTTGTTATTAATAAAAAAAAGATTAAAAAGAGAATTTTAGAATTATTTGCAGTTTCCTTTTCGCCGTCCACCTTTTTGTTTACTCGGGTATCTACTTCGTTTCCGTGGTCCTTTCTTATTACGATCCGGCATTTTTTATCACCTCATAAATAATTAATTAAACCATAATCTAAAAAGAAAAAAAGAGAGAGAAGTGTTTTAGTTCCGTGTGACACTCACGCCCCAACCTTTACCTTTCTTTTGAAAGATCGTAGCGTTAAAGCCTTTCCGTCTCATCCGAGCAGCATACCGTTTCGCGCTCGTTTTCGTTTTACAGATATGACTTGCCATGATAGATCACAGTCCTTTTTTTCCGCCGCCAAAACCAATAACAATCGCTAAAATTATTGAAGCTACAATAACAAGAGCAACTATTGGAAGCAGACTGAACACAGTACCGCTCATATCATTAGATTCACTTGCATCAGTGGATAAATGAGAAGTATATGTCGCATTGACCTGTGTGTAATTACTAGCGCTACCCGCGGTGATAGTAACTGTTTTATGATTCAATGAAAACGTTGGATAACTCAATGTTCCTGCAGTACTACTATAACAAGTAATATTGGTATCAGATGCACTATTTGGACTGTTATCCAAAGTTATTGTTTGGGCAGAGGCATTATCTCCATGTGAATACCCAGTGAATGTTTGTGTTTGTTCTTCAAAGGAATCCACACTTGTTTCAACTTCCCAATAGATCATCACACCCACTACAATCGTAATTAATAATGCTACGAGTCCACCAACGATTTTAGTGTATGCTTCTTGGTTCTGACTGAATTTTTTTGCGTTTTGATTTGCTTTCATTCTGTTTGTTCCTCATTGTTCAAAAAAAAGAAGGAATCAAAAAAAAAGATGATCCCTTTTTATTTTTTTGATTTTTTTTGATCTAGTGGAATGAGTTCACATTCCGCCCTTTCCGCCACCAAATCCCATAACTACTGCAAGGATGATACTGGCGACAACAACAAGAGCAACTAGAGGAAGCAAACTGAACACAGTACT
>JAGXLH010000017.1 GCA_018334795.1 Thermoplasmatota archaeon | reverse complement strand
CAAAGATTAAGAATGCATCCTTAGCAGCATTAAATATCCGAAGATATCTTGATTGACTTTCATTCAATGCTTTTTTAGTGTCTTTAAGTTTTTCTTGAATTGAAAAATACGCAGATATACCATGTTGTTCTTTTTGTGGAATAAAAAAGATTAATCCTAGAAAGATCATTCCAACAGCGTTACCGAATATCCCTGTGATGTTCTCTTCAATGAGAAATGACATTCCGCCTATTGAGAGTGAAATCATTGATAGGATGAATAAGATAAATGAAGGATTTCTGGTTTTGATAAATCCATAAAGAGCAACAAGATTGATTTCAATAGCAACAAACATTCGTAAATACGTTGAAATTGCTATGGTGTTTATTGGGAAGAAGGGAATGAGAAAAGAAAAGATGGTGAAAAACAAAAATCCTTTTGAAATAAGATTATAATTTGTTGGTTTTAAGATAAAATCATTTGCGGCGATAAATACCGCAATGATGATTGGTACACTAGTCCAATCAAAAAAACGCAATCCTAAGGCACCCGTTTGGATTTGAAATGCTTCGAGAACAGTATAACCGTAACTTATCGTTGTTGCAAAAAATGCAAGGATGAAAATTAGTTTTCTTTTATCGCCATCCTTGATATATAAGTTAAGCAGATAAATGCTTAGAGATGAAGATAGTAATGGCAGAATAAGCCAAACGAAAGGATTTAGTGCATTAGCTATTACCGTGTCCCTCCAGTGCATGCCTAAGTTTTAGATGTCTTTGATAATTCATTTTAATTTAATGGTTTAAAAAGAAATTTTTCTTATTAAGTTTTCTAAAAATTTGAAGAAAAAATATTTTTTAGATGGGAATGTATTAAACAATTAGTACATTAGTAATAACAACGTCTTCTACTGGCCAATCATCCATGAAATTTTTTCTTGTAGTTTCAACTGAAGAAATATTTCTTAGTGTTTGAAACCCAATGATTATCTTTCCGAACGCAGCATAATTTTCATCTAATCCGTGTTGATCTCCATCACAAATGAAGAATTGACTTGTTGCACTGTTAGGATCACTTGTTCTTGCCATAGAGATAGCACCATCTACATGAGTAACATCAGGATGGGTTTCCAATGGAATGGTTCCTAATGGGCTTTCTTTATTATTCCCATTGATGTCATAGCCTCCCCCTTGGATGACAAAGTCATCAATGACTCTGTGGAACACTAGATTATTAAAAAAATCAAGATTTGCTAAATCGATAAAGTTTTGGGTGGTAACAGGCATCTGGTTTTTGTATAATTCTAATGTCATTGAGCCTAGAGACGTATACATGATTGCCAGATGATTTATTGATATCTGATCAGATGAAGTGAGCGGATGAAATAAGATTTTTATCCAGGGTATATCTATGTTTAATGGTTGTATTGATCTTTGTCCAGTAAAGATTTGTATATTTTTTGAAGATCCCCAGTAATTTTGATTTATCGTATCTTTGGATGTATGAAATTGTAAATTTTTTTCGGCGTTTTGAATTGAATTCTGGGTAATCATATTTTGCTTTGACTGATAAAGAATGATATTGGTTTTTTGATTTTTGAAGATTTGATTTCCATAGATCAGATTAAATGAAGAAGAACAAATATCTAATCCGATATTGTTCTGAGTTATCAGATTTTCTTTGATGAGGTTATTATTTGATTCCTCGATCAATAGAATTCCAATATTGTGTTTCGAAATAATGTTATCAAAGATTTGTGTATTTTCTGTTTGATTTAGTGTTATAGCAGATGAATCAGAGAGAGATTGATCGTTTTCGGTGATGCTAAATCCAGAGAAGATTACATCTGAGGTTTGCCGGATTTCAACGGTTCCTTTAATTATTGTTTCGTTTTTATTTTCTCCAGTTATTTTAACATTTTTGTTAACAATTATCGATTCTTTGTATTCTCCTGAGTACACAAAAACATGCTGATTATAGACTGCTACATTTACTGCATCAGTAATTGAATTGTAGGGGTGTTGAATACTTCCATCCCATGGACCTATGGTGTTATCGTCATCAACATAAATGATTGATTCTTCATTAGTTGAGATGGGGAGTGTTAATCCTACCGATGAAAAGAAGGATGATAAAAGTAAAATCGTTAAAAGGATTGTAACTGATTGAGATTTCATTTCTTTAATTCTCCTATTTAATGAATATATGTCTTCTTATATAATAATTTATTTTATAATTTGATAACGAAGAGACTAAGTCTTTTATAATTTTGAAACTGCAGAGGGAACTTTAGATATAGCATATATGGAAGAAAAAATTTAAAAAAAAGAAAAAATGAGAATTGCGGATTTATTTTAGCTTTCATATCCTCCGATCATCAAACTTGGATCTCCAAGAAGTGCCCATTGTTGAATCATTTGTCGGTCTTCACTCACTGAATTTATATCAAATTCGTTCACATAATCAGTTATTGCCGAACTTTGTGCCATACCAACGAATTCCTCTCCTTCTTGACCATAATGGTAGAAGAATCTTGGCAATAACCAACCATCAAGACCAGTTACATAATCTTCTCCACCAATGCCCATACCAAGACCGGTGTTTCCCATGGTAGCAATTGCACCACCCTCGGGATTACTCGTAAGCCACCAACTCCAGCATTCTGGGACCCATTCCATATAAAAGAATTTGAATGGATCTCCAAAGAAATATCCTTTAAGACCATATTCTTTGATACCTTCAACGATATTTGATAGTGAAACATTGAATTGACTGTTATGGCATCCACCAACTACTATAACGGGGAGTTTTTCCTTGTTATTTAAATCTGGATTTAGGTTTAATGGATCAAAAACATTGAACATTTGCATAATAGTGATTTTTTCCTCTTTTTGGAATGGTGGATGAGTAACAAGACTTGCTGGATTTGCATGACCTGCCATATGAATAAATCCTGCACCATCATTAATCGCATCTTCAACAACGGATTGACCTGTGAGCGTTCCAGTAGACGCCCAAAGTCTTGTAAACGTAAAACCATCCATATGACTGGCAGAAAGATTTGTATCTATTTCAGCTTCACATCCAGTGTAAGTCCCATCATATGGGTAGGTATCGCCACCTATGAGAAGCATATGTTTAAACCAGTTTTCTGCTGCTCTTGTTTCCTCGTAATTAATAATTTTATCGACTACTGTTGTAACTTCCTCTTCAGATCTACAGGCAAGTCTACCAACATAGATATCAGGTGCACCATCTAGAGTATCTTTTGAATTCCCAAAAATTGACCATTCAGCAAATTTTCCATTGCCATTAGAATCCCAATCTTCAAACACAAGAGATCCTTCTACATCTTTGTAAATGTCAGCGTAATATAGATCGCTCAGATATGTTTCATCTGCTGAATGAGCATATCGAACGGGTAGATACCAGTCGCCGGATTGTCCTTGAATACCGCCAACAAGCATAACAAAAGTTATTCCATTAGTTTCGATTCCATCTTTGATGGCTAATTTTATTTTTTCTTGATCATCGGCGCCATCTGAGTATTCAGTATAGATCTCTTCAAGTGTTTTCCCATATGTTCTCATCCCAAAATTATTTTTATGTTCAATAAGTGGTTGAATCTCTTCACTGAAAACTTCAGGGTAGATTATCATGAGATCTTGATCATCTATGGCTTGAGGTTGCACAGGTTCAGATGGAGAGGTGTATTGTAAATTGATGTCTATTTCTTCAGAATGATAAATGGTGTTTTCCACAGGATTATATCGAATTGGGTAGTAATGAACTGAATAAAATAAGACGTGTTCCCCATCTTTTAATCCAACACTTTTCTGAGTGTTGTATGAAGTATCTGGGTAAAGTGAATCTTTTTGGTAAACTTCTTGAGATAGTGGTCTGTTCTCTGTTGGTGTTTGACCGTCAATGACCGGTTCATTTGCAGGTAATATGAATGAATTAAGTTTTTGGTTTATTGGTTTTGATGATTCGATATTGATATCTGTTATTTTTGAACCGAGTGGTAAAATAAATGTTTTTGTTATTTTAGGTAGAACTGGTTCTCCAGGATTTTGAAGAGTTGATGTTGCTTCATCTACTGATACTTTTAGATATGATTCCTCATTTGATAAATCAAGCGATGATATCTGTATTTGTTGATTTTGTTCTAAAATATTCATAGATTTTTGTTGGTCTACAAATGCAGTTGCGCTAAGGCTGCTTCCAATTAATACTAAAACGAGTAATAGGATTGATGTTTTTTTTATGTATATGCCCCCTATAGAATTTTTATTCTTTAATATAAAATATGTGCTTATATAATTTAAACGTTTTCATAAATCCAATTAATTGGTAGTTGGATTTTATCAGTTTTTTGAGAGTTGGATATTATATGAGGGATAATAGAATTGGTTGAATGGATAGTTAATTAATTAACTTTTTACTTGTTTATGGTTCATGGATTCATTATGGAATTTGTACTTTTTGAAAAGGAAGCACCAATAGGCTGGTTGATATTAAACCGTCCTCAAAAAAGAAATGCACTTTCTTTAAAATTAATGAACGAGATGCAAAATAAATTACGGATGATTGCTAAAGACAAACAGGTGAAGGTTGTTATACTCCGAGGAAATGGTCCTTCGTTTTGCGCAGGTCATGATTTAAAAGAACTTGTTGGGGATCATGAAGAATCGTATTATCATCAAATTTTTTCTACTTGTTCAGAATTAATGCAATCCTTTTCAACAATTCCCCAGCCGGTTATCGCTATGATTCATGGGGCAGCTACTGCTGCAGGATGTCAGCTTGTTGCTTCTTGTGATTTGGCTATTGCATCTGATGATGCAGTTTTTTCAACACCTGGAGTTAAGATTGGGTTGTTTTGTGCAACACCGATGGTGCCTCTTTCTCGAGTTATTGGTCGTCGTCAAGCGCTCGATATGCTTTTGACTGGTAGAAGTGTAGGTGCGAAAGAAGCCAAACAGATTGGGCTAGTAAATATGGTGGTTTCAGGTGATTCGTTAACCAGTAAAACCAAAAAGTGGGCATTATCTATTGCAAATTTTAGTACATTTACGGTCCAATTTGGAAAAAAATCCTTTTACGATCAAATCGATTTAGATGAAAAATCTGCTTATGAGATGGCTATTAAATCAATTGTTAAAAATTGTATGCATCCTGATGCTGATGAAGGAATCAGAGCTATGCTTGAGAAGCGAACACCTCAATGGAAAAATGATGAAAAATATTAGGTATTATCCCATTCATCAAGGTTTGTTTGTTTCTGTGTTTCATTGATCTTCTGAAAATTTTTCCATACTAATTTTACCTTTTGTCCAAATGTTTTCATTATAATTCACCAGTTAGTGGCAAAGCGATTGATAAATAAAAAGAAATGTTAAGGATGATTGAAAGTATTCTTTCTTATCTTAATACTTAAAAAGATGTTATGCCATAATTAATGAAAACTTAAGTTTAGGGAATGAACTGAAAATGCATTATACTCGCTTACAGTCTAGATTAACTGAATTGCCTAATGTATGGTCATCGGACATTAAATATCTTAACATTGAATCTTTTAATTCTTTACAATCATTTCTTTCAAATGCTTCTTTTCTTTCCTTAAACAAACAAAAAAATAAAAAAAAGTCCATAGATCAAATTCCTTACCAGCAAAGTGTGTTTCATTTTTTCTTATACTATGCTTACTATCCAAAGATTCCTTTTGCAATTAAAGAAAACAATCAATTATTATTCGGTTCATTTTATGGAAAGAATCATCAATCAATTGAACTTTCCTTTCCTTTTATTCCTGATGGATTACAAGCAATAAATGATTTAGAGCATCTTTTTTATCACACAGAGTTTGGTTCTTTACTAAAGAACGAAAATATCAAGCAGATACTTCTCAGAGATTGTTCTGAAAAACTGGTTAAAGTGATGACACGATATACTGAGGATTTTTCTTTTAAGTTAAATTCACTTCGTGAAATATATTATCAAACTTATGACCTTGATCAAACATTAAGGAAAACAGGTAAGAAATTCTCTAATCTTAGATGGCATCTCAATAAATTTCAACGAGCAAACCATACGATTGAGGTAGTGGATTTAACAGATCACGTTAAACCGGTTATCCATCTGATTGGTTCTTGGAAAAAAGGTGCAGTTAAAAAGAGAGGTTTTTCTTATGTTAATTTACGCTCAGATAAATTAGCTGCTCGTTTGTTCAGTAAGACTACCATAAACCATCATCATAGTGACTACTCTTCGAAGGATATTAGTGAGTCTGATTGTTTATCAAGGGTTTTAAAAGTTGATGGAAAAATTGCGAGTTTTAATTTTGGGTATCCACTTGGCATTCTCTTTAAAAAAAATGTATTTGCTCATGCAGTCGGCATCACTGATCTTTCGATTCCACATCTCGCTGAATATGCACAATATGATTTTTGGAAAGAAATTAAGAAAAAAGGATATTCTTTTGTAAATGATGGGCCTTCTTGGAGGAATAGTTTGGAATTGTATAAGCAAAAGTTTGGACCAATATCTAAAAAACGATATTATTATATTACCCTCACCATATGATTTTTTAAAGTAAATTCAGTTATTAACTAAAAAACAATGGCAGATAAGCAAGAGGGAAAAGGTGATGGATGCACCCTCTTGGCAGATCCCCCGTATCAATCGTCTGTCTAATTACTACATTGTACCTCATCCTTTAAATACCCAAAACAAGGGTGGTTGAAAGTATTCATTGCAATATTTTTGTTTACCTTTAATTTTGTAAAAACACAATCTTATAATTAGGTTGAACTATTATTTTTTTCAGATACCTTGGGGTGATTTATGACCAAACAACACAGTATACTAAAAACTTTAATTATATTCATCTTAATCCTGTTACAACCATTCATACAACCAACGTTAAGCAGTACGTCATATGAGGATGAGTTACTTGATGGCGGATGGTTAATTAAAGATGGTAATTGTACCATTTTATATGTTTCTGGATCTCATTATCAAATGGGATACCAACATGGTTATTTACTCAAAGAAAAAACTCAGCAGAACATTCGTGCATATTTAGCCAATGCTCCAACTGACCATGAAAAGCTCTTATCGATTTGGCGGACAATGGAACCATACATTCCACCAAAATATGTTGAAGAAATTCAAGGAATAGCTGATGGATCAAATTTATCCTATGAAGATATTTGTACTGCTTACACCGTGATTATTTATGGAGATATGGGCTGTTTTGGATTAAGCTGCTGGGGAAATGCCACAAAAGATGGCGAATTGCTTCATGCAAGGAGTTTTGATCTACCAATGGATGTTCAAGATCCTGTGAGTGGTCGCTTTGTCCATGAAAATCACATGCTTGTAGTAAGAGAACCCGATGATAGTATTGCTTCTATTTCACCTTCAGTAGCAGGTTCAATGCATGGCGGTGGCGGATTCAACATGAAACAAATATCAGTTGGAATGCAAGTATGTTGGAGCAACGATCAAACATTTCATGGAATCCCCGGGATGATTCGCACCCAAATGGTGCTAGATAATGCACATACTGCTACTGAAGCAATAAATATTCTAACATCAAATCGGACACTTGGATGGAATTACATTGTATCCGATGCAAAAACACCTGAAGGTTATGCAGTTGAAACAACTGCTAATCATACCTATATTGGATCTGACACTCATCCAGTTGAGGATATCTCAGCATTTTGGAGCATTGAAGACATGGTTCGTCGAACCAATTTTTTTATTGAACCAACAATTGTTTCAACCCAAAGAGAAGACTATAATCCTTCAACGCTAAAGATGTTTTTTAAATTATTAAAACGAGAAGATTTCTTTTTTGCAATATGGCAAAGTTATAATGCAGTTAGTAAAGCATTTGAAAAACAATATGGATCTTACACCCTACCTTCTTTGATGACCATGTTTAGAGAATCATATAAAGGAAACACGAATTTCTTACTCAAATTCATTATTAGTAAAGCTGAGGACACAAGTTTTAATCATGCATGGAACATGTGGATTGTGCAACCATCCAGTGGTGCTTTCATGGTGTGTTTCGCAGGTCATGATACCATTGCTTATGATGAACCAGCATATTCATACAATATTGCTGACTTCCTTTAATTATCACTTATTTTTTTACTTGTTCACTTGGAATAATAATTCCGTTTTGAGAAACGAAATCATAAAATGACTCATAAGTTTCATTCCTACAAACCGTCTGACTATCACCTACAATGATGAGTTTACGTCGAGCACGAGTAATACTTACATTCAATCTTCTTAAATCTTTTAAAAAACCAATAGCTCCTTTTAGATTACTTCGGGTTAATGAAACCAGAACTAGTTCTTTTTCCCGTCCTTGAAATCCATCTACGGTATCAACTTCAATATATTCTGATTCAATCAATGAATGTAACAATTTTTTTTGATCATAATACGGAGTAATCACGCCAATATCTTCCGAATCAAGTCCTAATCTAATAAACTGAGTCACAATTTTTTGAATTAATTTTGCTTCAGCTACATTTTCTTTTGAAGTAGAACCAAATCTTGATCGTTCACCAAGCTCATTCTTTTTTGTATCAATCCAAATAAGTGATTGGTCTGGGTCAAATACGTTGAACGGTTTCAAATCTGATTGTATTTCACTAAACCATTCTGAAAATAAATCTTGTAATGTATGATATTTTACCGATTCATCTGCCTTTAATTTACCATCGTAAAATTGTTTATTAGAAAACCCCATGATTTTTTCATTCATTCGATATTGCACGCTCAATAATGATTTCACTTTTTCCCCATATAATGCAAGTAATCGTTCGAATAATGAAATTGAAAAACCCTTTTGTTCAGCTGTTTCGTTCAGAATAGTTGGTGGTAATTGTTTGTGATCACCGGCCATTACAATTCTGTCTGCTTTCACAATCGGAATCAAACAAGATGGTTCACAGGATTGAGTGGCCTCATCCACAACGCAAAGATCAAAGCGATGATTTGCTAATATTTCAGCACCTGCAGATGAGTTCGTGGAACATACCACATCTGCAGATTCAATTAATTCATTGATTGCTTGGTTTTCCAACGCATCAATTTCAGTGAATAACCCATTTATTTTCTCCTGGTAATCAAGTGAAGTTGCCATCTCCTTAAGTTTATTGGAAGAAATCCCACGTGAACCTTTATTTTTTGAAGCCAATTTTTTAATTTGACTATTACTCAATCCACGACGCCACTGTCCACTTGGAAACGTGAACTGATCTTGTTTCTCTTTAAGATCGTATGCTTTTTGTCTTATCTGATGAGCTTTTTGAAAGGTGTCATTTTGTTCTAAAAGATAGTCTAATGAGTGTTTTCTTAACAATGGATTTACCCTTGCAGGATGACCAATACGAACCACCCGTCTTTTTTGTTTCACCAGCTTTTCTACGAGATTATCAACAGCAGTATTTGAATCAGCACAAGCAAGCATCGTTTGATCGTTCTTAATCGCTTGTTCAATTACTTCAACACAGGTAATTGTTTTACCTGTTCCAGGTGGTCCATGAATAAGATGAAATAACGGAGCAGATAAACAATGTTTTACCGTTTCTTTCTGACTTTGATTTAATCGCGTATTAAAAAATGAAAAAATCTCTGAATTATCATTTTTAGTGAGTGATTTCCTTTTTGACAATAATGAGGAGGTTAATTCAATATTTTTAACTTGGTCATGAGCCACATATTTTATTGCTTGTAGCATTCGTTTAAAAGTAACATCATTCACATACAAATCCAGACGAACTCGTTTATGAAACATCCACTTTGCTGGTTTTTCATTAAATGAAATTAAAATGGAATGCCCTGTTTTTTCAATTGCAGTACCATAGGGATTTCGATCTGAAAGCGGATTGTGTTTCGATATTCGTACGAGATCTCCAACGGATATTTCAGTATCGGGCATTCCTTGTTTTCTTACAAATTTAACTAAGAACGTTCCACCATATCCTGTTCCATCATTTCGTGCGCTACAATTTAGGATTGCTCTTCCTCTTTTTTCGCGTTCTTTTCCCGAGAGTTTTTTTATTTCTTGTTCATGACGTCGCATTTCTTCATTTCGTTCAAGCTGAACTAATTCTGAAAAATACTGTTCATACGTTTCCTTATCGAATTCAACTGTTGAAATTGTTGAGATATCGCCGGGTTGAATTATTGCAAGGTCATCCTTATCCATAATAGCAGCGTTTTCATGAGTGCATATCATATAAATTCTTGGATGGAATTAACGAAATAATGCGAAAAAATCATTGCTTGTTAATAGATATGAACTGTGGAGGAATATGGTCAGAAACATACACGTTTTCAGTAGCTTTTTCAAAATGAATGTTGTTCTTTCTTGCTTCTTTAACATCAATTTGTAAAATAATTGGCTGTTTGCTATGTCTTTTTCCTACTCGATCAGCTTCTTTTTTGGAGGTAGATAAATGAACTTTCTTTCGACCTTTTGGTTTTAATCCCTCTTTAAAAATATTTTTTGCTGATCGTGCTGATGTTCCATGATATAATACGTCAATTTCTGAATTTGTATCTAATGGAATTGTAACTGGAATGCTATGGCCATATAATGCTCGAATGTGATTGTTTTTGATTTGGAATCGTTTATTTCCACTTTCGATTAAGTCTTCTAAGTATTCTCTGTTTACATCAGGAAATTTGTTTTGAATTTTTGATAATACATCTGAAATTGGAACAAACCCATCATTTGACATTCTTAAATCTTCTGGATGATGCCGTAACAAATAAGATAAAAATTTACTTACAGTCATTTGTTTGTTCATTTTGTCGAATCCATAGGTTTTTAATTTTTTATGTATTCTCATCCTTTAAAAACATGCTGGAGGAATCTATATATCATCTTTTGTTGGACTTGATTTAGCTGCAAAAGAGAAAAATCCAACAGGATTTTGTGTAATCAATAATCAAAAAATAATAGTGAAAACTCTTTTTTCAACAGAAGAAATTATTGATAATATTAAAGAAATTAATCCGTTTGTTATTGCAATTGATGCTCCGCTAGTAAAAGGAGACATTATTATTAGAAAAGCAGATCGATTAATGAAAAAATATGGAGCGATGCCACCAATCATGCCTTCGATGAAGTTGTTAGCTCAACGGGGAACAAACATAGCAAAAAGGTTAGAAATCCAAGGATATGACGTAATTGAAGTTTTTCCAACAGGTACTGCTAAAATCTTAGGTTTTTACGAAAAGAAATACAAAAAATCCATAAAACGATTAAACATGCAAAATGTTTTTAATAATAAACATGAGTATGATGCATATCTGTGTAGTTTAACAGCAAAATATTATTATTATGGGGAAACCAAGAAAGTTGGAGATGGACAAGGTACAATAGTGATACCACTTGAAACTCTCTGATTCATCCTGGTTTATGGGTAAGATAATATGGAAAATATTAGGATTGGAACCTGCGGATATGGATTTTACCAACCACCAAATAATTGGAATGATCATGTTTCTGAACTTGAACAGATCTGTGAAGATTTGAATCTGATTCATGTTGTTGACATAATGCGAAGGAAACCAGTATCAACACATTCAATTTGTTACATTCGACTGCATGGATTAAACAAAAATGAGTATGATTATAATTATGATTATTCAAAGCAAGAACTAGTCAGCTTAGCAGAAAAGTTAATTGAGTTATCAGAAACCTTTGATACGATTTATTGTATGTTCAATAATTATGAAATGTATTCAAATGCAAAGCAATTAAAAAAAATTCTTTCTTAGATCCAAGGTTTTTTGATATTTATGTATGATCCAATTGAACTGTCCCAAACGGTAAAACGCATTGTTACAAAAGATCATAAGAAAAAATATTACCGGTTTCGTCCCACTCGTTTTTATGGAGGAATTTCCACTGCTGATACCGTTGGATGCAATCTTCGATGTGTGTTTTGTTGGTCATCTCATAGTGTGTGGAATGCAAAACGAACAGGATCATTTTATAGTTCTGAGGAAGTAGTTAAAAAACTTCAAGATATCGCGGATAAAAAAGGCTTTTCTCACTTACGTGTTTCTGGTGGAGAACCAACTATTGGTAAAGATCATCTTTTACAAGTTTTAAATCATCTTGATCCTCGATTTTTATTCATCCTTGAAACTAATGGTGTGTTAATAGGATGTGACAAGGAATATGCAAGGGATCTATCTTGTTTTCCTAATCTTCATGTCCGAGTGTGTTTGAAAGGGTGTACAAAAGAAGAGTTTTCTTTATTGACTGGTGCCAAAGAAAAAGGTTTTGAGTATCAACTTCAATCATTACAGCATTTGAAACAATCGCAGGTGAGTTTTTCAATTGCTGTTGCTTCACCAAAAAAAGATAAACAACCATTGTATCAACGATTACAATTACTTGGTTTTGGAAATAGTATGATTGAAGAAGAACCATTAAAATTGTATCCTCATGTTAAAAAACGTCTTCAAAAACAAGGATTACTTGATATGTTTCAAAATTAATAGTTGATGGAAATGATGATGACAGATGTCTAAGGTAAAAGGACTTTCTGCTGAAAGAATAGCAACTCGATTACTGGAAAGCTGCGGATATCAAATTCTTTCCACCAATTTTGATATTATGGATAATGGGGAAAAAGTTGCTGAAATCGATATTATCGCTGAAAATGATGATGCTACATATGCTGTTGAAGTTAAAGCTGGCTTGGGAGATGTAAATGCCATCCGGCAAGCATTTGGAAATGCGAAATTAGCAGGCTATAAACCAATGCTTGTCTGCAAAGGGTATAGTGATGAGTCAGCAAAAATTGCAGCTGAAAAACTTGATGTTACCGTAATAGGATTAAATGAATACTATTTATTATTAGAACCAGAGGAATTAGAACATATCGTTAAAAGATGCGTGGAAGAAGTATTTGAAACGCATGGTTTTCTTCCATATACTGTTGAATTACAAGAAAAAGATAAAATACTCTTACAACTCATTTCAACATCCTTCCGTTTTAAAGAAGTCGCAGAAAAATTAACTATTTCAGAAAAAGCACTGGGAAAAGAAATAAAAGATCTCACCAAACGAGGTATCCTTCCAAAACGATCGTTGAGTTTCCGTGATTTAAAACAGTGTGCTGCATCAGTGTTAAGTCGTCATGTTCTTTTTGAAAAACTTGATAGAATAGAACAATTACTTTCTAAGCAGCAAAACTGATTATTTCTTTAACTTCTTTTTTTCAACGATTCCTAATCGAAGCACAAAATAGGTGATAATGGTTGCACTAATAGGTAATAAATAATTACCAAGTCCAATCATCAAACCGATTGCTGCAACCACCCAAAGACAAGCTGCAGTGGTCAATCCCCGAACATCACCTTTCCCTGCAATAATACTTCCAGCTCCAATGAAACTGATGCCGGCAACAATACCTGCAGCAATTCGGGTGGCATCAATAACTCCAATGGACTCTAAAGGTAAAAGATAAAATGAAGAAATGGTAAAAAGACATGCGCCCATGCACACAAAAATATGGGTTCGTAAACCAGCTGGTTTGTTGGTCACTTCTCGTTCGTAACCAATTAATCCCCCAAGAGCAACGGAAATTAAAATGCGAATGATTAGTTCAACGTCCAACCAGGTGAATGGTATATCCATGGTATCCTGCACCCTTTTTTAAGAATGAGTATTATTCTTATTTTTTAAATACTCATCGTAAAAAAACTAGGAGCTCAATTGAAATTCAATTTTGGTAAACCTTTTTTTAAAATTTCATTCTGATGCAGAATTTTAAGAGATCATCTCATCGAATACTTGTTCGAAAACCGCTAACGTATGAGTATCATACAATACAAATTGCACTAAAATAGAAATATCTTTTTTTCGTAAAAACGAAATAACTGTTTCTAAGGCAATACATGCTGCATCTTTCAATGGATATCCAAATGCTCCTGCACTTATCGCTGGAAATGAGATGCTTTGTAACTTATGGTTGAGAACGAGGTCAAGGCTGTTTTGATAACAAGAAGCAAGATTAGTTTCATCATTTTTTAATCCTGAATACACGGGTCCAACAGTATGAATCACAAATTTTGCTTTCAGATTGTACCCCTTTGTTATTTTCGCTTCACCTGTATCACAACCATGTAACGTTTTACATTCCTCCCAAAGATTTGGTCCTGCTGCTCGATGAACAGCTCCAGCAACGCCGCCACCCGGAGCTAATCGAGTATTTGCTGCATTTACAATAGCATCGGTTGACTGTTTGGTGATGTCTCCCTTAACAAGTTTAATGACTGAATTTCCTACCCTCTTTTCTTTCATAGTTACGGAGAAATCTAATAAATACTGACTTATAAAAGATTTTTTAATTATTTCTTATAACCTTTTTTTATCAGAAAAAATAGGAGAAAAAACAGGAAAAAATAAAATTCACTCATTCTTACGTTATTGACACATTATACGAAACATCTATCTGCACGTCATATGAGTTAGAAGAATCATCGATGGACATTAAACCAATACCAAATTTTGGATAGAAATCACCACATTCTACAAGTTCTATCTCAACTTCACCATTTCCCCATATTATGGTGTTACGAAGTTCTGCATCATAAGATAGTTTTATCTTGTTGACATCATCATCTCTTTTAGGTTCACTAGATTGATTTATCTCAGAATCATTGATTAACAATCTTATAGAAAATGTATCTTCCTTGTTTTCAAATAACCTAATTCTTCGAACATCTGGTTCATCCTCCCATTTTAAATCAAGGTCAATGGTGGCAATATAACCGTCATCGGGTGGTAAAATATTCCAAGATATTTTTTTACCCTCTCCCATATTCCCTTGATAATAAAACTGTTCCTCCAATATTTCCCAATTTTTTTCTTTAAGTTCTTCATCCTTGATGAGATCCTCTTCTTCAGATAGGACACCTCGATAAATAGGATCTGCTCCGAAAGAAAACCCTAGAATTAAAATCAAGGGAATAAAAAAAAGCGGAATGTTCGGAGTGATTTTGGAATTAAAACGATTTTCACGAACGATTTTAAAAAGACCATTACCCCAAGATTTCATCTTTTTCTTTGAATTATAATGTTTATCATAATGTAGGAAAGCAGACGCAGAAATCAAACCGATACTTGCAACAATTCCCCAAAAAAAACGTCCCATTCCCATCCCTTCAGCGATAGTATAATACAAGAAACCTCCCACTATCGGGGCGGTCACCCCAGCTATTGCAAGTGGTAAAAATGAATAACCCATGTAAATAGATCGTTTTTCTTCAGGTGGTATTTTAGAAACATAGCTCAGAAAAGCAGGGTAGGATACCAATTCTCCAAATGATAAAACAATCAGACCAAATAAAAAAAGTATCGGGTTCATGGAAAAACCTGCGATTATAAATCCTACTGAGATAATGATGATACCAACGATGAGCAATTTGAGCGAGTTAATATTTCGACCTTTAATGATATACGCCCATACTTGCCCTAACGAAATAATTGTTCCCGGATTAAGAGCTGCAATTATAGGAATGAACCAAGTAGGTAAAATATTAAAATCAATCATAAACACTGGCATGAACGGTTTCCTTGTGTAAAGCATAAACCAACATCCAGAAAAAATGAGTAATACAAGAACGAATTTCCGGTCTTCAAAGATAACTTTCAAATTTTTAACGGCTTTAAATGCTGATATCGAAGGATCAGGCTTAACCGGATTCTTATATGCTAATAAAATAATGAGAAAACTACAGATGATGAACAATGCCATAAGGAAGAAAACACCACCATAGCCTTCAGGAACAAAAAGGAAGGTGAGGCTAAGCGGAATTAGAAAGGCACCAAAGTTAATCACCCAATAATACACATTAAATGCGTAATCCCGGTTTTTTTCATTTGATGAATGTGAAATTGAAGCAGCGATTAATGCTTTTTCAAAACCAGATCCGGTACCCATAATCACTACAGATAACGCAATCAACGCAAGTGAATATCCAAATCCTAAAACAACATATCCTACGGCAAGGGTTATATACGAAAATAAAAGTAGTTTTTTGAATCCATATTTACTAGCTAATGCTGTAGAGATAAGTGGCAAAAAGTTGATCATTCCCATGGAAATACCTGTTAATATTCCCACTGTCCAACTTTCTAGGCCAACATTATAGATTAAATGATAAGAAAAGACGGCAAGCATTCCATAATATGCACCTCTTTCAAGAAGATTAGATGCATTCACTGCCCAGAATTCCCTGGGTAATTTTTCCTTTTTCTTTTTAACCATGATGTATCTTCCTGTCTATTGAGCGATGCAAAAGGCAGGATGCTTGCTTTGTTTATCCCCTAATTGCACTGTATAAAGGGCGTGATTATATTATTTATTTGTTTCTATTAAATTAAGGTGATTTCATTATGTTTAAAGCAAAAAAGTAAGAAATTTATTGTTTTTATTCATGATAATCTTTATCTAGTTTAGGTCTCTTTTATTCTTCTCATGGAACCTTCTCGGCGGTTCACTCGATTAATCGAACGATTTTTTCCTTATCGTTTTTCACTTGCGAAATTAACACATGTCCCAATTGTTCGTTGGATCATAACTCGAATGGTGTTTGAAAAAAATGATCTAACGTATCTAACCAAAGATAATGTTGTGGAGGTTCAGTTGAATAAGGAAATCGAACCAGTGGATAATATCGCGGTTCCTTCAAAGGTCGTTGAACATTTTATCGAAGAATCAAGTTACCGGTTCATTATGGATTTTTGTATTTGCCGGGAATCAATGGACTGCAAGAATTATCCGATTGATCTTGGTTGTTTGTTCATGGGTGAAGCAGCACGACGGATTCCTTCTGAACTGGGAAGGTCTGCAAGTAAAGAAGAGGCACTTGCTCATGTGAAACGATGTCGTGAAGCAGGACTTGTTCATCTTATTGGACGGGATAAACTGGATGAAACTTGGCTTGGAGTGGGATCAAAAATACCATTAGTTACAGTTTGTAATTGTTGTGAGTGTTGTTGTTTGTGGCGGATGAGACCGTATCTAAATAATAGTCTTTCGTCAACGATTAAACGCATGCCCGGAGTGGAAATAAAAGTAAATGCTAATTGTACTGGTTGCGGCGTTTGCACTGAAGATGTTTGTTTCTTAGATGGAATTAAAATCAAGGATGATATTGCGGTGTTAAGCGATGATTGTGTAGCATGTGGCCGTTGTGCTGATCGCTGTCCGCATGATGCAATTGAAATAAGTATCAATGATAAGGATTTTATTGATAAAACCATTGAACGTGTCAAAAAAGCAACGAGATAATAATTGATTGAAATCATCTTTTTTTTGATTAGAAAAATGGATTGATTGGTTTGGTTTTAGTATGAAAATATTCTCTGAGCATAAACATTATTGTTGTTTGCTGATAGGAAATACGAGTCCATTCATTACCAAAGAACACAAGACCGGTATCGTTTAACACCGTCATAGATGCGAGTGCTCCTGGAGCGTTTCCTAGGTGTCCTTGCATTCCTTTTTGATAGGTTTGATTTTCATCAGGCCAAATAATCCAACCATACCCGTAATTTCTGTTGTCTTTATAAATGTCATAACTGGGCAGATTGGGAAATTGTGCAGTGTGCATTTCTTCAACGGTTTCAGGCTGAAGAAGTTGGGTTCCCATATAGGACCCTTGTTGCATGTGCATGTTTAAAAAATGACAGGTATCTTCAACAGTGGTATACATTCCCCCTGATCCATCATTATGAACTTCATAATATGGAATGGGAATATAGATGCCTAGTAAATGAATGTAAAAAGTGGTGAGTTGATCAAAGTTGATCTCATTTAATCGCAAAGTGGTATTATTCATTTGTAATGGTTCAAAAATATTTTGATTACAGTATTCCTCAAACGGTATATCAGATACTTGTTCTACGATGTAACCCAATAGATCATAGCCAAGTGATGTATAGTAGATTCCGTCTCCTGGTTGATAGTCATTCCAGTTATCTGCGTGATAGAAAGGATTGCCAGGTGTTAGATAGTATTCATACCAATCTAATGGATAATGAAAGAAGGAAAAATAAAGAAACGTTCGCCATAAAATGTTTGTAAACCCCCCCGTATGGGTGAGAAGCATCTTAATAGTAATAGGAATATTTGGGTGATCTGGGTGTCTTAATGGGAATGGAAGATACTCATTGATGTCATCATCAAGATCTATTTTTCCTTGCTCCCAAAGTTGCATAATTGCTGTTGCAGTTACTGTTTTGGTCAGTGATGCGGCAAGAAAAACCGTGTTTTTCGTAGGGGTGTTATCCGTATTTCTTTTTGTTTCACCAAAATTATATGTGCTTACTGATCCGTCTTTATTGATGATGCCAACAGCAAATCCGGGCATATTAGCAATCTTAAGTAATCGATTCACGTATTGTTCATCAGGGAATGAATTGGTTTGAGTTGTGTTGAAAGTATTTTTTTGTTCTTCTGCACTTGTGAAATAAATTGGGACGAGATTGGAGAAGAAAAGCATTACAAGAATGCTTAAGATTAGTACGTGACGGATGTTTTTACTTAACAGATTCATTTAGATCACTGTGCATAAAGAAAAGATCAATGGTTATTATCATATTACTATTATAAAAGACTTTTTAACTTAGGTGGTCTGCTTTTTCTTAAACGTAGATTTAGTAAGATATGATCCTAGCCCGATCATCCAAAACATGATAGGATACGCGACGAATCGTTCTGTTCCTCCTTTTCCAAGATATGGAATGAATAATTCATTGAAAAATAAAAAAAATAATGCAATCACTCCCAAAACTAAGAAAACAAGGTTAATGGGAAATCGAGTGAATTTATATGATAGAATTGCTCCCATGCCGCCAGCGGTAAATAGGATGAATGCAAAAATTGAATGCCATGGTGTAATATTTCCAGGAAAAACCCCAACGCCAAAAACTCCCAGTCCTAAAAATCCTAAGGGTACATTGAGAAGGAAGTTTTGAGATTCTAAATGAAGTAAAAGAGTAGCACATAATATAATGATGCCCGTGAAGATCATAGTGGTGTTAAATATGGTGGCCGAAGGTTGTTTGATGATGCTATTTGGTGGTTTTGTTGCTCCTAGATCACTGATTTCATTTTCACGAGTTGTATATGGAATTTCTAATGGGTAATAGCTTTCTGCAGTGATGGTTCCCATAAAAATTAGGATTCCTGCGGTGAAAAGTAATAGTCCCGCAAGATTCTTTTTATTCTTTATGTGGAAACTGATTTTTTTCTTCATTTTCATTATTAATAAAAAATGATAATACAAATAGTTTGTTATACTATGTTTGCTATGTAAAAAATAGTAAAAAAAGATGGTTTTGATCGAATATAAGATTAAGAGGTAAGTACAGATGAAAAAAGCACCAGAATTTTTAGAAATATTAGAAAAAAAAGATGCTGAATACACTAGTCATATCAAAGCGAATCTAAGAAATAATCATGAAGATAAAGCATTACCTGCGAAAGTAAAATTGTTAATGGCTATGGCACTTGATGCCGCACATGGTGACAGGGAAGGAGTGAATCAATTGTCTAAAAGAGCTTATGAAGCAGGTGCAACAGAAGCAGAAATGCTTGAAACCGCTGAAGTGGTTGGAACTACCTGTGGACTGCAAGGACTGTACATTGCATTGAAAGGATTGGATGTTTTTTCTAGAAAATAAGGATTCAAGTTTTTTTTCGTTTTTTTGTAGATAGATAAAAAATTGAGAGATAAGAAGAAAGGTAAATGATGGAAAGGAAAAGATGTATAAGAAGACAAAATTTTTGTATTGTACATTTTTTCATCTTAATCTACTTATTAGTATGAAAGTACCATTTTTATTTTTTCCTTATCTTTGATTTTATTATTTAACGGTTTTTAATGGGATTTTTCTTCCAACAATCTTATAAGCATGAATACGTATAATTTTTTGATTAAGGTGAGATAATATATGGTCGAAGAAAAAATTGGAGTTGTGACGCATTTTTTCAACCACATTAATGTTGCTGCCATCAAAATAACCAATGGCGAACTTAACGTGGGAGACACTATTCATATCAAAGGAGCTCATACTAATTTTTCACAACCAGTAGACAGCATGGAAATAGACCAAGAATCCATTGAAAAAGCAAAACCTGGTGATGAGATCGGCATTAAAGTGAAAAAACGAGTTCGAGAACATGATGATGTCTTTAAAGAATAGAAAAAGTAAATCTGTTGTTTCAACCTAGACTTTAGTCATCACCTACTTCTTATTTCGATCTCATTTTCCTTAGATTACATCTATTGTTTCAATAAGTAATGCAGCAATGAACATGATGAGAAACGAGGTAATCATCAATGCTAATGTTTTTGAATAACCGGTTATGGTTAACTCTTTTTGTTTATCCATTTTTTTAATAAGTGGATAGAGTTTAACGAAAAACGTTGATGTTGTCAACAGTAACACAGATACTGCTCCTAATTGAGTCCGCCAACTTCCAGTTAGAATGATAACAAGGATTAATCCAACAAAAATTATTTTCGTTCCTGCTATCCAAAAGACAAGATACCGAATTAATGCATGAATAGCGTTGTTCTCTTTGGATTCCTCCCATGCTTTGAATACGCCAATACCATTTCCATATTGAGCTGCTGGCTTGCCATAAAGCATGATGATATTTAACAGTTCAATACATGAAAAAATACCTAACACGATAATTAATAGATTCATACGATTCTCCTCAGTTGGATTTTACTATTACTCCTTCTAAGATAACGAATCATATTTAAAAAGATTATTTTATTATGAGTTTGCCGTTCAGATTTCAAAAAAATTGTGAATTATCCTTATTAATATGTTATGCATTTAGGATGAATACTTGATTAGAATTAATTATTATTGTTGCAAAAAATTCTTTGATTTTCTAATCAAAAACGAAAAAATGAGACTGACAAATATAGATGGTTAGATATGATAAAAAAACCGGTTCTAACTTTGATATCATCATTATCACTGGTGAATATTATGATGATCACCCGTTATCACCGGTAGGAATTATTGCTCGGGTACTAGATGCTAAAGGTTACTCAGTTGGTATTATTGAAAAACCTGAGACAAAAGAACAATTCGTCAGTTTAGGAAAACCAAATCTTTGTTTTTGTGTAACTGCTGGATCAATGGATAGTATGCTTCATAATTATACGCCAATGAAAAGAAAACGAAAAGATGATCCATATAATCACGTAACTAAAATGCCGAATCGAGCAGTTCTTTTTTATTGTAACAAGATAAAACAATACTTCAAATCAACTCCAATGGTCATTGGTGGCATTGAAGCATCACTAAGAAGATTTGCTCATTACGATTATTGGGATAATAAGATTCGACGTAGCATCCTTTATGATTCCCGCGCAACTATTCTTGTATATGGAAATGGCGAAAAACAAATTCTTGAGATCGCTAAAAGATTGAAACAAGGTAAATATCTTGATGGAATTAAAGGAACTTGCATTATCACTAGGGAATTAGATGAAACAATATCATTGCTTCCTTCCATGGAAGAAGTAAAGAATGATAAGAAAAAATTTGCATTGATGCAAAAGGGATTTTCGATTGATAAGAATCTTGCTCAAGAATACGAGAATAATTACCTTCTTCAATATCAATATCCAACGTATACAACCAGCGATCTTGATTGGATCTATTCGTTACCTTTCACCCGGAAGATGCATCCTCAGTCATTACTAAAAATGGCGAAGTTCTCAGTAGTAACCCATCGTGGATGCATTGGAAACTGTAATTTTTGCTCCCTATCTCTTCACCAAGGAGAAAAGATCATTTCCAGGTCTGAAGAAAATATTCTTAGTGAAATACGAAAACTTACCAAACATCCAAATTTTAAAGGCTACATCGATGATCTTGGTGGTCCATCAGCGAATATGTATGGAATGGATTGTGAACTAAGAAATTCTTGTACAACTGATTGTTTATCTTGTAAAAATCTTGATAGAAGTCATGATCGCTTGATATCTCTTCTTAGAAAAGCACGTAATATTCCTGGAGTGAAAAAAATCTTTGTTCGCAGCGGCATTCGGTATGATCTTGCGTGTCATAACCCAGAATACATCAAAGAAATCATTGATCATCACATCTCTGGTGCGCTTAAAATCGCTCCTGAACATTTTTCTTCCAAAGTAACAAGACTGATGAATAAGAATAATGCGTCTTTTGATGAATTCATTTCCTATTTCAATAGGTATAGCAAACAAAAAAAGCAGGATCTCCGGTATTATTTTATGATCGGTCATCCTGGAGATAACATTCAAGAAGTTCGGTTATTACGAGATCGGATTAACAAGAAAGGATTAGTTAACATCAATCATTTCCAATTATTCACGCCTACACCAATGACCAATTCAACATGTATGTACTGGACTGGATTGAATCCAAGTACTATGGAATCAGTGGAAACCATTTGTGATTATAAAACCAAAAAGAAATTGAAAAGAATCCTTTTGAACACTAAACGTAGGAAGTAATTCAGGATTACTGTTGAATGCCGAATGGTTGCGTAAATGTTTTTCCATATTCATTACTGAAAACAGCTCGGACAAAATTTGAATCAATACGAGAAACATCCTGTGAATCTGTTGATCCGATTAGTTCAGAATCTTGATCATACCATTCAACACTAATATAATCCGTTGCAGTAAGATGAATAATGGTTTTATCAACTGTAACATCAGTGAGTTTTGGTGTCATAGCTTGACCATAGGTATCTAATGAATCATCTGCTCCATCTGGTTCGTAAGAAAAATAAAAGGATCCATCGATCATAGCGCTTCTTAATTCATCTTCAGTTAATTCATTCATAAGGAAGTGTTGATAATTTCTAAATGCATGACTTGAAAGACGATGCATGTCATCATTTGAAAATCCCCAGATCAGATCATCTGGACTTCTATCTTTATTGATCTCATCCCAGAGTATTCTATCAG
>JAGXLH010000095.1 GCA_018334795.1 Thermoplasmatota archaeon | reverse complement strand
TTTTTTTTCTTATTCATTTTTTTATGAAACGAGGTTAAATAATCATATTCCTTAAAACTAAGCATCTCCTCAGTTTTACCCACTCCTCCACCCGTAGCAACATATGGAATAATACGAAATTCACCAATATTATGATCCTTAGCGAAATCATATAATCGTTCAATTTCACCCTGGTTCACTTTACTTTTTGATGCTACCGTTGAAATCGCTGTGTACAATCCAGCATCTTGAGCCCTATGTATTGCATCAACTGCTTTTTGAAAGGAACCAGGATACTTTCGAATAACATCATGCTTTTTTTCATTCGCACTTTCAAAACCAACAGTGAACCAGTCTAAATCTGCTTGTTTTAACGCTTGAGCTCGTTTCACCGTTAATCCGTGGCCGGTAGTAAATAACACGGTGGCAAGTTCTGGTTTACAAAAAGATATCATGGATTCCAAATCCTTTCGAAGCAATGGTTCACCACCAGTAAATCCAATCAACGAACAACCAAGTTGTTTTACCTGATCAATAAATCCAAGGCTTTCACTAGCCGACAATTCAATACCAGTTCGTTTCAAATAACTGCAATGAACACAGTGACAAGGACACTTCCCAGTAACAGCATAATACACCTGAAAAGGAATACGTTCTTTTGAAAAAGCAGCATGTAATAATCGTTTATGAGCAACAGATGGCCAAGGCGGAATGAAAGAATTAATGCGAATCTTTCCATCAAACAAATGAATTTTTTCATTACGTAACCAAGAACGAAAATACATCAATCCATAAAACGAAAAATAGGGACGATATGCTAGCCCCATTTTAATACGATGAAATAGCGGTGCTTTGGTTACCATTCACTACCAGTTCTTAACAAATAATCAGTTTCTATTTAAAGGCAAGCATTCAATAAATATCTTTAACAAAATATTTTGTTGCCACAATGATTCTTCTTTTGCATATGTTAAATATTATATAGGGAAATTGGTATCCTGTTGTGTTATCCATCATTTAAAAATGTATCATGTAGCCCCGTGGTGTAGTGGTTAACATAAGAGACTCTGGATCTCTAGTCGCCGGTTCGAATCCGGCCGGGGCTGTCTTAACCAAATAATTGAATTAACCATTGGATCGTGAATTACAATATGAGTGAAAATGAACAAAAATCAAAGGATTTTATTCGAGAAATAATCGATCATGATTTAGAAACTGGAAAACATGATCACATCCATACTCGTTTTCCTCCAGAACCAAATGGCTATTTACATATTGGTCATGCAAAATCAATTTGTCTAAATTTTGGTATTGCTGAAGAATATGATGGTCTTTGCAATCTACGTTTTGATGACACTAATCCATCTAAAGAAGAAATGGAATATGTGGATTCAATAAAAGAAGACATCCATTGGCTGGGTTTTGATTGGGATGATCGATTGTATTTTGCTTCAGATTATTTCCAACAAATGTATGATTATGCTCTTGAACTTGTTAAAAAAGGAAAAGCATATGTTGATGATTCATCCGCTGAAGAAATCAGTGCTTACAGAGGAACACTCACCCATCCAGGCAAAGAAAGTCCATATCGAAATCGATCAGTTGAAGAAAACTTGAATTTAATCCAGCGAATGAAAGAAGGCGAATTTAAAGATGGGGAAAAAGTTCTTCGTGCAAAAATCGATATGTCACATCCAAATTTGAATATGCGAGATCCAATTATGTATCGGATTCTTCATGCATCTCATCATCATACTGGTGATAAGTGGTGTATTTATCCCTCTTATGATTGGGCTCATGGACTTGAGGATTCAATCGAAGGAATAACTCATTCACTTTGTACGCTTGAATTTGAGAATCATAGGCCACTTTATGATTGGTTCATCGATCAACTTGATGATGTATATCATCCTCAACAAATCGAATTTGCCCGATTAAATTTATCATACACCATTATGAGTAAGCGAATGTTAAAACAATTAATTGATGAGGGCTATGTAGATGGATGGGATGATCCAAGACTCCCCACTATCAAAGGGCTACGGAGACGAGGGTTTTCTCCAGCATCCATTCGTCATTTTTGTAAAGAGATTGGTATTGCAAAAGTAAACAGTTTAATTGATTATGCGTTTTTAGAACATTGTGTTCGTCAGGATTTAAACAAGACTGCACCCAGGTTTATGGGTGTGCTTCGACCGTTAAAAGTCGTCATTGATAATTACCCAGAAGATCAAGTTGAATACATGGAAGCAGTAAATAATCCAGAGGACGAATCCGCTGGTACCCGCAAGATTCCATTTTCAAAAACATTATACATTGAACGCACAGATTTTATGGAGAATCCAAGTAAAAAATTTTATCGATTATCACTTGGTAGAGAAGTACGATTAAGGTATGGATATTTCATTAGATGTACTGATGTCGTCAAAGATGGAGATGAAATCGTTGAAATACATTGTACCTATGATCCAGAAACAAAAGGAGGATACGCTCCAGATGGACGACGGGTGAAAGCAACCATGCATTTTGTTTCAGCTGATCATGCCGTTGATGCAGAAGTACGATTGTATAATCGATTATTTACCGTTGAAGACCCAGCTGGAGTAAAAAATAAGAAGTTCACGGATTTCATTAATTCTGATTCAAAAGAAACAATTTCACATTGTAAAATTGAACCAAATATTACATCTCTAAAACCATATGATACATTTCAATTTGAACGAAATGGATATTTTGTAATTGATCCAGATACAACATCTGATCATTTAATGATAAATCGGTCAGTAGCACTTCGGGGAAAATGGAAAAACTTTCGGCATCAACAAAAGAAATAAGAAAGTTCAAAAATTGTTTTTTTGAGCCAAAAAGATAAATAATAGAATCCTAATCCCTGAAAGACATCAAGCTAGCCCTGTAGTGTAGCGGTTAACACGTTGGCCTTTGGAGCCAGCACCAGCGGTTCGAATCCGCTCAGGGCTGTATTATCAATGAACAAAGGATTTCATCCTAAGAGAAGATGATTTACCGAAACACATTAATAATCCAAATTTTTATCATATATCAATCGCATAAAGTGGAAAGAATCGAAATATTCTAATACTATTTGGAGTGAAACTATGATTGATGGCATCCAATTACTCACCTTTTTTTTACTTGTTGTCATCGGTTTCTTTTTCATGGAATTTATTTCTTATTTAATGCATAAATATCTTCAACATGGCCCACTGTGGATACTACATAAAGATCATCATAAGTTCACAAAAGGAAAATTAGAAAAAAATGATGTATTCACCTTTTTTTTTACTGTTCTAACGATGGTGTTATTAATTTTTGGTTTTCTTGATGGATTTGATAGTAAATTTTGGTTTGGCCTTGGTATCTTTATTTATGGTATGGGGTTTTTTTTATATCATGATATCGTTTTTCATCGTCGTCTCAAAATTAGATATAAACCTAAGTCTCGATATATTAAACGAGTGATTACCGCTCATCGTATGCATCATCAAAAAAGCACAGCAACATCAGGTATTAGTTTTGGTTTTTTTATTGTTGGAAAAAAATATGATTCAAAATAGGGAGTAATGATTCGATGGAATTATTTGACGTGTTTTCACGTGAAAATATAAAGACTTTTGGCCTCGTTCCTCATCCTCAGCAACCCGAGAGAATAAATCCGATAAATCCAGATGAAAAAAATAAACTTGCAGATTCGGAACAAAAAACTGTGCTAATTATTGGGGCTGGACTAGCCGGTTTATCCGCAGCGTTAGAGTTAGCCGAACGCGGTTTCGCAGTTACCATTTATGAGAAAAATAAAGTTGTAGGTGGTAAACTTGCCACACCAGTACTTAAAACTAAACAAGGATCATTTCATGTAGAACATGGATTGCACATGTGGTTTTATCATTACCATACTTGCAAGGATATCATCAGAAGACTCAAGGTCGATCGGTATTTCAAACCATATCGCAAGGTAAGTGTTTATTTTAAAACATATAATCCAGAGATATTACGTAGCGAACCTCCCATATATCCTTTCAATTTAGTCAACATCCTGAACAGATCACCAAATCTAGGCCTTTTTGACATGAAATATCTTCTCAATGCCATACCAGATTTAATGTATTTCCAATATGATGGTATATTCGACCGATTAGATAATATCAGTTATCATCAATGGGCCAAAAACAAGGGAATTAGTGAAAAAATCTTTGCGATTCTATTTGAACCAGCTGCCTCTGTGACTATCAATGATCCTGAAACTATTAGCGCTGCTGAACTTGTGATGTGGACCCATTACTTTTTTATTTCACATCCAAAAGCTATGTGGCGTGAAATAGCCATCGATCATCACGCAAAAACGCTTCTTGATCCTTGGTTGGAACGATTACAGCAGTTTGAGGTTGATGTAAAATTGGACCGAGAGGTCAATGGTCTTCACTTTGAAAATAATCGTGCTGTTGGACTTCTCTCAGATGAAGATACATCTTATGACTGGGTGATTCTTGCTTCAGATGTAAAAGCATCGAAAGCAATATTGAATCAATCTAAAGGATTAGATGAGGGTTCATCAAAGATAGTTAATGTCATTCATGATAAACTCAATGAATTGAAGATTGCTCCCTCATATCGAATTATGCGTGCATGGTTTGATCGGCCGACGAAACCAAATCGACCAGATATCATGGAAACGCCTCAATTCCGCCCATTACATCTTATTGCACAATTCCATTTATTAGAAGAAGAATCTCGTCTGTGGGCAAAAAAAACAGGGGGTTCAGTAATTGAATTTCATTTTTACGCAGATGAAACGATTGCATCACTTCCTTCAGATCAGGTATGGGAACATGTTCAACCAATTGTTTTTGAAGTTCTTCCAGAACTCTCTGAAGCAACACTCTTAGATTTCACTCTTGGGACTTATGCAAACTTTACCTCTTTTGATGTTGGTCAAGGTCTCAAACGACCGACTGGTACTTTTCCAATCGATACAGGATGCAAAAATCTCTTATTTGCTGGCGATTGGGTACATACACATTTTCCCTCAGCGTTAATGGAGCGGGCAGCAGTTACAGGTAGAATTGCTGCAAATCATATTTTGCATAAGGAACATATTAAACAGGTACCCATCACTAAATGCAGCAATCGTGGACCCGGCTTATTTTAAAAAAAATTTGGGCTCTTCTCAAAATTTAGGTTGGTAAATTTACCGATTTTCTCCAGATTGGTTTAAATTTAGATAAGTGGATTGAATATGCCCTCATCTACAACGATCTAGTAATGATCATGACGGTTAAATCAAATAAGAACTTCAATTATTATCTTAAGCATATCGTATTTGGAATAGAATAGTTGGTGAAATAGGGGAAACCCCTATGACCCCTTCCGCCTCCCTTCCTCGGCACGCCCTCACTTCATTCGGTCATGCCGCATCGCCGGTCGGCGGGAAAATATCAAGGGTTTGTTGACGATCATCAATAATGTTTACATGATGATGCTTTTGTTGATCACGTAAATATTGTGCTGACTCTTCAAAATTTTTCAATCCAATTGACTGGTAGTGCTCGTATCCACTCCAAAACGCTCCTTTTGGATATCGTTTGCGGAAACCCGGATGATTCTTAAACATTCTTTTTGCGGTTTCCGATTTCAAAATAATCTCCGCTTCTTCAAGAGAATATTTCTTTGGAATGTTCACTTGAAAGTGAACGTGGTTATCTGAAAATCCAAACTCTCCAAATTCAAAACCAAGAGACTCCAATTCTTTTAACCGTTGAATACAGGTGTCAATATGGGTTTGTTTTCGGAAACATCGATATCGTTTTTTGGTGACAAACAGCAGTTCAATCCAATTGTTTCGGGTATCACCCGAAATCTTTTTAGTGCTAACGCTGGTTATTTCTTTCAAAAATTACACGTTCCTGTCGTGCCATTCATGGGCAAGCCCGCAGTGGCTTGCCGCGCGCGACATATTTTAGAAAGTGTTATTCAGAAAAAAAGGTATCGGCCTTTCATCTGCGGGCCTTCGCTTTACTCAGTCCCGCAGTATTCTCGGCCTAAAAAT
>JAGXLH010000094.1 GCA_018334795.1 Thermoplasmatota archaeon | reverse complement strand
CAAACATTTGTGCTCATCACAGATCAAGACACCACGCTAACAATTCCTGTTGATGAAAATGATTCAGTTATTCATTTCATGGTAGATGACAACAGCATTGGAAATGGCCTTGGAAACACTGATGACTTCCTGAAACTTATTGATGAAAACAATACGATAATCGATACCATTGAATGGGGAATAAACACTTCAGAAATACCAGGAGAACCAATTGATACACCTGCTGAAGGAAATAGTCTAATTCGCATCAATCATATTCAAACGAATAATTCAGCAATTGATTTTGCTGAAACAACAATTCCAACACCAGGTAAACCAAATATATTTTCAAAAACAGGATCAATTCACATCGACAAGTATCAAAAATATATTCCAAAAATAAACAAATACGAAACCTTTAGCCCACCATTTGCTATTCATGTACACCTTACCAATTTTACTCCTAATACTTCCTATCAACTTAAATCATTTATCACTGGTAATCAGTCAACGTATCCAGCAAGTCAAACATGGACCGGTGAAAAATGGCAATATTCCGACCGATACACTCACACCATAACAACAGATGAATCTGGCTTCTGGCAAGATTGGATGTATCTTCGGTTTTCAAAAAACTATAATGCATACAATGAAAACATTCAACATTACAAAAGTTGTTTACTCAATTTGAAAGTAAAAGATAATCAAACCATTGAACACATTCAGAAAACAGTTACGTTACTTGATATGGATGATTCAAATAGTAATGGAAAACCCGGTGGATATTATATCGATGTCACTACACAGAATCAACGTCTTTTTTTAACTAATGAAACTCATGATCTTTTCAGTTTTTATATTAGCGAACCAAATAACATAGATGATTTTTCACCAGTTATCAATGGATACTGTAAATTAACAGCGCCAGTTCATTCAAACCTCACTCTTTCAACAATAAATGACACGGGTGTAATTAACCCGTTGAAAACAAATATTTCAATTAGTCCTGGAATCTATCATTTTGATACAAAAACAAAAGAATCATCATTTAATCGGAAAAATAGAAAAGAATTCTCAACCACCCTAACCATAAACAACACCGGAAGTCTATCTGATACATACCATCTTTCAATTAGTGATGAATCATCTGGTTTTCATGCACATTTACAAAAAACAAAAATTTCCTTAAAACCAAATGAAGAACAACAAATTACCGTGTTCATCGATCCGCTTTCTCATCGATTATTCGAACTACAATATGGAAGTATAACCGTTACTATCACTTCTGAACGTGACCCAATTCTTCAAAAAACACACACGTTTTCCTGTCAACTCCACGAACCAGACCTCACCATACCAAAAATTAAAACATATAATTCAGAAGGAATGGAAACATCATCTTGTTTACAAGGAAGAATCTTTCGGATAAAAGCATTCTTAAAAAACAACGGTGATGAAACCGCTAGAGACGTTACTGTTTCTTATTTTCTTGATGCAGTAAAAAAAGAAAACTTACTTGGAACGAAAACGTATGAAACCGTAAAACAATACCAGAAATATCCTTCATTATACTTAGACACCTTGCATATTAATCCAGGTGAACACACTATTTTTGTGGTTGCAGACTATGAAAATACAGTGAAAGAACTTGATGAATACAACAATGAAAATAGCATTCAACTAACTATAGTAAACACCACTCCATCTAAAGAATCTCAGCAATTGCTTATCACCGAATTTTATTATTATGCTCATCCTACCATTCATAATGAATTCATCACTCTTTTTAATCCAACCAACACTACAATTTCCCTAGATAATTGGTATATCACTAACACGGTTTCTCAAAGATGTGATGATCAGAAAAAAATAGTGTTTCCACGTAACATCAACATATTACCAAATTCATCAATCACTATTACTCAGAATAGTTCAGCTTATTATCAAGAACGAATGTTAGTTCCAGATTTTGAATATGAAACCAATGCAAATCAATCCATTCCTCAATTAAACACCACAAACACCATTTTTTTCAGTAACAAAGGCGGATCTATCGCGTTAAAAAACGAATTTAACCACACCATTGATTCTATCATTTATGGGAATACAACAACAAAGCATTCTTTTTGGAATGGATCTTCCATCCCCTCAGTCAATCAAGGAGAAATCCTAAAAAGAAATAAACAAAACGAAACATTTTTAGATACAAACAGTGCCACTGACTGGATCCAACTCAAAAAGTATCACATTGGGCAATCATTGTTTATACCAGAACAAATGAAGATAGAGGGATCAATCACCCCATTCACCTCACCAGATACCAGTTTTTCTGTTGTATCCACCTTACTTGAAAACACAGATTCAGAGATTTTACTCAATGCCTATGAATTCACAAGCTCTGAAATAACAAACGATCTCATCGATGCACTACACCGAAATGTATCCGTTAGTCTTCTTGTCGAAGGAAGTCCTGTTGGTGGAATGAGTGAAAAACAACTCTTTCTTTTAAACAAGTTGCATCATCATGGAGCAGAAATTCAACTATTAAAAGGAGACACACTCAATCATGTATTCAAACGATACCGTTTCACCCATGCAAAATATGCAATTCTAGATCAAGAAACAATCATTATTCTTAGCGGAAACTTTGCACCAACTGGGATTCCTAGCGATAACACGTTTGGAAATAGAGAATGGGGTGTTGCAATCAAAAATGAAACATTAGCAACATGGTATTCATCAGTTTTTTACACAGATTGGAATCCCTCACAAAAAGACACCCAAAAATTTCAACCTAATCCCGTGTTTGAAGAACAAGATTATTTTGTAATAGATGAAGAATATTATGGATATTATGAACCCATACTGAATCAATCAGAAACAATGAAGGAAAACATTACTGTAAAACCTATACTCTCCCCAGACAATAGTTTACCCGCGATATATGATCTCATTTCTCAAGCAAATGCTACTATTTACATTCAACAACTTTACATGTATCCTAATTGGACAAATCAACAAAATCCACTCATTCCTTTATTAATCAATAAATCAAATCAAGGATTAGATATCCGAATCCTTCTAAACTATAATCCCTGGTACGATTCAACAAATATTCACAATAATCAAACCAAAACACTTCTTGAATCCCATGGAATACAGGTCAAGTATATTTATACAAACTGGTCAATTTTTCAAAATGTGCATAATAAAGGAATCGTAATCGACAACAAAAGCGTTCTTATCTCAAGTATCAACTGGAACGAAAACTCTTTTTTAAACAATAGAGAAATTGGAATTATTATTAATCATTCTGAAATCGCTCAGTTTTACAGCACTGTTTTCCTTTCAGACTGGCAACTCTCAGAACCAAGCCGTTATAATGATACCATCGATCAAAATCAGACTCAACAAATAATTGAATTAAACGCCAACACTATTTATATTACTGCTCTATTCATTATGACTTTCATTGTCGTAGCACGTGACTGGAGAAAAAGATCATGGCCATAGAACTCCTTCCATTAAGCCCCATCTCACTCATCGCTATCGCAGTGATGATCGGCGGCCTTATTACGTCATATTTTAAAAAATGGATGATGACCTATGCATTAATCATTACGAATTTCATTGTTTTCGTAATCTCCCTCTTATTTTCAAATACTATTATTCAACAACTTGGATTCAGACCGATTTATTTAACCCCTGAACTCTTCCCTCAACTATATACACTTTTTACCTCAATGTTTGTGCATAGTGGATTTCTCCATATCTTTGGAAACATGCTCATTTTCTTTTTCATTGGAATGGCTTTTGAACAACGGATCGGATGGAAAAAATTCATCATAATATACTTAATCACTGGTGTCGGAGGAGCACTCACTCACTCCATTCTTAACCTTGGATCAATCACACCTCTTGTTGGTGCATCTGGAGCTATTTTCGGGATCATGGGAGCTTTTGCCTTTTCGTATCCACACGATAAAGTAGTGATGCCCATCCCTCTTGGTTTCATCATGGTGTTCAGACGGATCAAAGTCATTTATGCCGTGCTTATTTTTGCAGCAATTGAAACCGTGATTGTTTGGTGGGAAGGGGCAACTGGATCAATGAGTAGTACTGCTCATTTTGCACATCTTGGAGGATTAGTAGCTGGTGTTATTATTGCTTCTTTATTACTTGACCGTCAGCGTTCAGATCCAAGCATGTCGTATTCATCAGGATCACAACCCTATACTGTTAATGTACAGCAACAAAACAGAAGACCTTATGATTTTTCAAAATTATCATCTCTTGCCGATACTCCCGATTTGCAACAACTGTTAAACAAGGTCAAAGTTGAAACTGTTCCACAAGTTCAAGACGTTTGGATGGAGCATTTCATCGAAAAAGCACGTTGTCCGGTTTGTCATCATCAACTGAAACATTTCAACAGAAAAATATGGTGTGACAACTGCAAATATACTACTAAATATTAGCTAACACAACGGTAAGACATATTTTTTTCGTCTGTTAAAATGGTAGTGCTGGTACTGTTAATCCAACGAGTTCACCAAATAAGATTAGGCTTGAGATGATATAACCAGTAATCGCACCACCACAAAGCAAAGGTAGACCAGCCTGTGGATTTCCTTTCATAACATACCGCATTAATAAAATAAAACCAACGAGAGTACCAAGTATTGTTCCAATAGAAACCCATAATGCATCAGGGACAGAGTAATACACAGCAACAACTAAAATTCCTGGCATCACAATGTCTCCAAGTCCCATGAAAAACGCATCACGTTCTTCTTTTTCTTTGATTTGATCTTTTAACCGCCGGGTTTCTTTAATCAATGAATACTCCCGAATCTTAGGAACCACAAGTAACACTGGAAGTTTCAAATCCATCACCGTATCAGCTAAATCAACCATGTGTTTAGTCTTATACACTGAAATAGCATCATACACCGCTAGACCAATTAGAAGTAAAATTACAAGAAACACACTTAATGACATCCCAAAAATAATGATAGCACTGGTTCCAACAAGAATACCCGTTAAATCAATGATGTACCATTCTGGATATTTATACAATAAAATCACGATCACTAATGCAGATAACACAGATAAACCAAGTAAAGCAAGAACATTAAGTGGTAAGAGTATTTCATAAAACGGTAAAAAAAACGCATAAAACATAGTATATCCAATCGCAAAAAGAATAATGAAATGAATCACTTGTTTCTTCCAAAACTTAGCAATCAACAAAATTAATACGGTAAACGAAAGCATGATCACAAAAATATAGATTATATTCGTTGGATTTTCAGGATCTTCAAATGCTGGTTGAATCGATTCACTTGATTCAAACGGCGTTAATAAGAACAATGCAGCTCCATGAATCAAAACAAAAAACAATCCCATTACAAGAATAGCAGTAATTTCCTTTTTATTTGAAGATCCAAGAGCATTCATGAAAACTGAAAACAGCGTTCTTAGTTAAAAATGATTAGGTTTTTTTTCATGACCAATCACGCACCAAACAAAAACGTTGAACCACCAAACATATACCAAATAAAAAAAACGTATAACACTAAAAGAAACACGCCTTCCAACCGAGAAACTTCATGATTCGATCGTAAAATCGGAATCATAACCAAGGTCACCCCAAGTAAAATCACTAAATGATCAACAGATTTCATAGCACCTAACGGAATCAACAAAGCAGCAGCACCAAGCACCAGTAAAATGTTAAACACGTTTGATCCCAACACATTTCCCACGGCAATATCAGATTCATCTTTAAATGAAGCCATCACAGAAACCACAAGTTCAGGAAGAGATGTTCCAACAGCAACCATAGACAAAGAAATAATAAATGGTGAAATATTAAAAAAATGAGCAATGGTAATCGCTGATTCAATCAGAAACCAAGCACCAAGCACAACACCAGCGATACCAAATACAATGAGTAGACCATCCTTAACCTTATTTCCTTCTGAAAATTCCTCAACTTTGATTCGTTCAAGACGAGCGACACGAATAAAATAAAAAATGAAGAACGCAAAAAACAAAAGAAATAATACCCCCC
>JAGXLH010000093.1 GCA_018334795.1 Thermoplasmatota archaeon | reverse complement strand
CAATCAAGATATCTTCGGATATTTAATGCTGCTAAGGATGCATTCTTAATCTTTGATTTGAATGGAAACATTATCGAGGCAAATGAAAAAGCCTTTGAAATGTATGGATATTCTCCAAAAGAATTTTCATCACTTTCTGGAAAAGACATTGTACATCCAGATTATGCACATCTTTTTATTGAATTCAAAGAAAGTGTTCTTTCATCAGGTGAATTTCAAACCGAATCAGTTGACATCAAAAAAGATGGAACATCATTTAACGTTGAAATCCGTGGAGCAGATATTGAATATAATGGAAGAAAACATTTGTTGGCTATAGTTCGAGATGTTTCTAATCGTAAAAAATCTGAAGATCAACTGAAAAAAAGTCGACGTCAACTTGCTACACTTATGAGCAATCTCCCAGGGATGGCATATCAATGTTTACATGATGAAAAATGGACAATGAAATATGTGAGTTCTGGATGTAAAAACCTCACTGAATTTAATGCAGATGATCTAGTTGAAAACAAAAACATTTCGTATAATGAGTTAATCGTTCCTCAAGATAGAAAATATGTTTATCAAACGGTTACAAAAGCATTGAATAATCATGAATCATTTGAAATGACATATCGGATTAACACATCTTCAGGTAAGGAAAAATGGGTTTGGGAACAGGGAGTTGGAGTGTTTTCAGAGGATGGCTCAATTATTGATATTGAAGGATTTATCACTGATATCACTGAATGGAAAAAATCTGATGAGGAATTGCAGAAAATTGCTCAATTTGCAAATGATTATGTATCTTTACCATTGGATGTTAACTTATATGAAGATCTTGGCAATAAAATCAAATCCTTAATTGGTTCAGGAATCGTTGCTGTAAACCGTATTACAGATGAAAACACCATGTATCTTGAATCTATATTGGGAATCAGTGACAAAAAATTAGCTGTTGTCAATAAACTACTTGGCAATCAACATGTTGGAAAGCCGATATCTAAAATTCCTTCAGACGCAAAAGAGTTACTGACAAGCGGATCTCTTGTACGAGTGTCTCATGGAGTTAGTGGTTTATTTTTCAATAGAATTTCAAAAAGTGTATCTAAAGCTATAGAAAAAATGGTACATATAACTGGAATATATTCGATTGGTTTGAGATATGAAAGTGAATTATTTGGTAATATAGTCATAGTGCTCACAGATGAAACCCATCTTAATAAAAATGCAATAGAAGCAATCGTTAATCAGGCCGCAGTAGTATTAGACAAACAGAAAGCATGGAAGGAATTGCAAGATGCCCATGAAGAAATCAGAGCTATGAATCTTCATCTTGAAAAAAAAGTAAAACAACGAACCGAACGAATTGAACAACTATTGAAGCAAAAAGATGAATTTATCAATCAACTCGGCCACGACCTTAAAAATCCATTAGGTCCATTGGTAAATCTAATTCCTATCATTGAAAAACACTCTATGAATCAAAAGGACAAAGAAATTCTAAATGTAATTCAACGAAATGTCGGCTATATGAAAAATCTTGTGCAAAAAACATTGGAATTAGCTCGGTTGAATTCACCAAATACTAAATTATCTAAAACTAATTTTTCCCTTAATTCTGTGATTAGAAATATTATTTCTCAGAATAAATATTTATTCGAAAAAAAACAGATTGCGGTTGAAAGTAACATTTCTTCTCAAATCACGGTATATGCCGATCAACTTCGCATAGAGGAACTTTTCAATAATCTCTTAAATAATGCGGTTAAATACAGTAAGGAATATGGAAAAATCATCATCTCATCTAGTGAAAGTGAAAAGATGATAACTATTTCCATTAAAGATGATGGAATGGGGATGACTTCAGAGCAAATAGATCATGTTTTCGATGAATTTTATAAGGCCGATGAAAGTAGGCATGATTTTGAGAGCAGCGGATTGGGGATGGCGATTTGTAAACGAATCGTTGAAAAACATGGTGGGACCATTTGGGTTGAAAGCTCAGGATTAGATAAAGGATCCGTGTTTTATTTTACACTACCGCATAAATCTATATCGACAACATCATTTGAACCAAGGAATGAACATAAGAAAACAAAGAATGTTCATGAAAAAATAGATCTGCTCCTTCAAAAGGAAATATTGCACTAACTTTATATACTAGGTGTGATACACTACGTATTATGATGGCAGCAACATGGACTTGTCCAAACTGCGGCGGAGAAATGAGAAAGTTAGAAGATTTTGCTACACCGGTTTTTGTTTGCTCAAGTTGTGGTTGTTCTCTTGAAGCAGAAGAACAAAACTTTGAGAACGGATCGATCTGTCCAAATTGTCATCGTCTGCATGAAGAAGGTAATGAATGTCCTCATTGCGGATATGATCTTGGTTCAGATTTCGATTAACAAAGACGGTACAAGATGCACTTCATTCGTTGCTAAAAACTTGAAAAAAGGAAAGGATGCATATATTCATTTTAAATTTTTTATAAAATAAGTATTAACGAAATAAGCAGTGATAAACAACATCAGTTGAAAGAATATTTTGATTACCTGATCTATCCACTGCAGTAATATTCATAGTGAACTGGTTCCATCCGAAACCAGTCCAACTCGTTTCAAAGTATTTATTCCATTTATTATAGGTTAGTTTTTCATCGATCTTATGGTCAACATGAACATACACATTGATATCCTCCATATCATCCACATTATCTTCAACTGCTATTTGAACTGGTTTTCGTTTAAAACCGCCAATCACCCGAGTCTCATTCATCATGATTAATCGAGGGAACAAGGGAATGCCTTTGTAATGAATCGCGTCTTCAACAGGATTAACAATAGATATAGATGGAGGTTCGATATCATCTGAATGTCCACCTAATTGTAAACTAGGATCTCCAAGTAACACAAATTCCTCCACCGTGAATTCATCATTAGGTAAATCATGAATGTATGTGTTTTGAGCTTGAGCAAACATCGGACCAAGTTTTTGGCCTCGTTCATATGAAGAAAAGAATTCAGTGGAAAGTTTTTCACACCCAAAATCCTTTCCACCAAACGCAGTCCGTGTTGCTCCAATGGTTGCAATCGCACCACCACGATTATATTTTACAAAACTCCAAGCAAAACTAGAAAGTTTAATCGAAGTGTTCACATTTGCTAATCGAAAGGCAATATCAAATAATCGATATTGTTTATAATCAAGTATATCCTGAAATATAAAATCAAGTTTTGCAGTTAAGCATGCATCAAAAAAGATAACTGGTAGTTTATACTCATTCTTCAAACCGTTAATATAAGGAGTAATATAGGTTCTAAGAAATCGACCATGTGGCCGATATGTTCCCATCCCATGTTCAAAGCCATGACCTGAATAATCAATGAATCCTGCACCTTTATTAATCGCATGATTAATGGTAAATAAGTTAAAATTATGTTTTGAGGTCCAAATCACTGCAGATGGTGTAAAATCATCCATAATGCTCATTATCAACTTATTGTGTTCTTCACCCTCATTTTTCCGCTGAAAAATAATGCCAGGAAACGTGTTACCACCAATAAAAATCATGTTTTGATACCATTCCTGGCCAAATGTGTTTTGTTCATACACCATGATCTTATCAACGACCACAGAAACATCTTCAACTGAATCACATGCAAGTCTTCCCACATAGACATCTGGATATAAATCAACATCATCAACATCGGTTTCTCCATATATTCCATCATTATTCGTATCCCAACTACTAAAAGATCCATCAGCCATATAGAGATCAGCATAGTATAAATCAGAAAGAACAGAATGGTCCCATCTGCCAAAAATGGAAGTATTACTGGTTCGAATGGGCACCTGATAGATACTTCCCATGATCAACACATATTTTGTTGCATTGTTTGAAACCATGTCTTCAATAAAATACTTGATTTTTTCAGCTTGGTCTTGACCATTATAAGATGAATATATTGATTGTGTGGTTTTGTATCCTGCTGAAATTCCAATTTGTTTTTTATGCATTATTAGTGGTTGAACTGCATTAGAAAATGATTCAGGGCCAATAACTATAAGATCAATAGGATTTTGAACTTGTGTGGATTTGGGATTTTGTCCGGGTTCATAGTCAACAGTTATAGTGATAGATTCTAGAGAACGAATGGTTTGATTACATGCGTTATACCGAACGGGATGGATAGTAAATGTTAGGAAAGTCACTAATGATTCATTGATAAGACCACTACCAGTGTTATATGATAGCCATTGATTTGGATACCATGTATCATTCCAGGATTCTGTCAGTTGATACGAAGAAAATAAAGATTCATTCATCTCTTCTACTAGTTGTTTATCATAACATTGAGGAAATGGGGATAATGATATTGTTGCATTTAGAGAATGTAAGGAAAAAATAATATCTTTAATTGTAACTGAAGAAATCTTGCTGGCTTGTGGTAGGATAATGGTCTTAGTATATTTCGGTAGGCTGGGATAGCCAGGATCAGTAATAGATGAGGAGGCTTCTTTAATAAAAATTTGGATTTCATCATTATTCATGTTGATTTCTGGCGATGAAAAAGAAAAAGTAAACGATTGATGTTCAGATAGTGAATCATCAGTTAATATCGCAGTCGTATTAATATTCAATAATAGGAAGAGAAAAAGAAGGCTTAGCATGATTTTTTTCATAAAAAAATACCTACCATACACCATTATAACTTACTAACATAAATAGATAATGATATAAAAGAGATAATAAAAAATCTATTCTTCCATTTTTAAAACAAGTTTATACAATCATAAGCCAATGAGGAAATCATAAACTACAATCATCATAGGCAATGAAACTAAGGAAAATAAAAAACTACTGACCACAAACTGTCCAGCGATACTATCATTACCACCTAATCGTTTAACTACTACTGGAGTTGCAGTAATTGGTGGAACCGCACTTTGTAAAAATAAAATGAACAGAATCTCAGATGATACAAAAGACTTGAGAACATAAAGAATAGACAGAAAACAAAGTGGAAAAAATAGATTTTTAACTAGCGTAAAAAGTATTGTATCCTTAAAATTAGATAAACCATTTTTTTTGTAATTAATATAAATATTTCCACCAAGAATAATCATCAGTAATGGTACCGTCATACCACCTAATAATGAAAGAATGGAAACCATAAAATCAGGAAAAAAATCATTTAGATGAAACAAACCGATCAGTATCGCACTTATAGTAGCAAGTAACGCAGGATGTATAATTTTTTTCAGTGGAATATTCTTCTGTTTTATCTTTGAAGATTTGAAGAAAAAGTGATATGTACTAAAAAAGAACGCTGGATAAAATATCGTAAATAAAAATAGTATTACAACATATCTAGATTCACCGGGAAACATCCCGGCAAATAATGCTAATGGGAAAAAAATACCATTTTGATAAAACAAACTCAATCGGAATTCATTTCGAATTTTCTTTCTTGAAAGAAACGAAAAAAGAAAAGTAAAAATAAACGCAATCATTGTGAAAAATACCCACCACAATGGATATTGCCACCATAAAGGATAGACTTCGGGCGTAAAATCAGTAAAGATATCCACAAAAATAAGGCTTGGAAGTGCGATATCCAGAGCTAAAGGGGTCAATGCAGATAGCACAGTTGTTGGAAGGATTTTTTGACGGATAATAAAAAATCCAATAATACCGATTCCTAGAAGAACGGCAACAGATTCCAAGGTTATCAAAAAGACATTCATCGCATTCACTGCCTAGTGTAATCCATCAGATTCTTGTGGATGGGTAACACATATTAACAATTGATACCATATTAGTATTACCATCAAAAGAGGGTGAATACCATATGGTAGATGAGAAAACGAGCATTTTAAAAATCATGGTTAAGGATCACCATAGAATTGAAGATTTCATTGATAAGGTTGAACGAAGTCTTGATGATGATTTTGAAGCTATCGAAAAAGCATTTAATGTATTTGAATGGCAATTACAAAAACATATTTTCGCAGAGGAAAAAGCTATTTTTACGTTTTACGAACCAGATGATATTTCCTCAGGTTATAAAATGTTACCTACACTTACAAAACAACATAATGATATATTAAATCGTTTAGAAATTATGCGTCGAACAGTTCAACGCGGACAAACCCCTGAAAAAGTCAGTGAGTTTA
>JAGXLH010000016.1 GCA_018334795.1 Thermoplasmatota archaeon | reverse complement strand
ATACTACGATTTATGTTCAATTACATCGATTATGGGAGGATAACAAAGGATCCTGGTTGAGCCGTGCCCTTAAACGTGATTGGTACGGAGGAATGGACGGCTCAAAAAATAGTAATGCACAACATATCAACAATAAAAGTCCTGTCGTGCAGATTTTAAGGGAACAATCTTCGGAGTTCCCACAAGCCCGTGATTTTTTTTAGATTTTATCTATATTTTTTTTTATTGTGATGGGTGTTATTAATAAACTATAAATAGGTGGAGTAACAATATTAAAGTAGGGAGAAGAAGGTAGGTATGATTACAGAAAAATCATGATTCTTTTTATTTGTCCCCTAAAATTAGTTCATGGTTTTTCTTTCCTCCCTATTTTTGAGGATTGGTTAATGTAATTAGTTATTCTATTGATTTGGGAATACATATTTAGAATTATAAAAAGATATATTTATATGTACTTAATTTAAATTTATCTGGGTTTTTTCAAGAACTAAGAAACAAGATGGTTATTGTAGTTCTATAATGTCATCAACATATGATGCAGGTGTAGTAAAACCAATTATTCCGGGGGCTCCTTCTTCGATAATAACTAATCCATCAACATCTGTTCTTGGCGGTAAACCTGAATTAGTCGTAAATATTAATGAAGTATTTACTCCTATTATGACATGATCTCCATATCCAATTATTGGAGTTGACGAGGTACATGAGTCATCTGCATCTTGAAGTACGGTAATGCCAAATGTTGTCGCAGAACCAAATTTTCCATTAGATTCTATATCTCCATTGATGCTTGAGGCATTGACATGCTGTGCAGATCCTCCAAATTCCAAAACATGTTTTTCTGATCCATCGGTTATCTCAATAATGGTGTTATTGAGATCGATGTCTGGTGATCCTGCTTTTGGTGATACTTCAATCGCCAGTTTTTTGATTAGTCCCGAATCGTTGAATCCCTCAACTCCTTTTACTGTCAGACCGGTTGATGCTTCAGCGATTGTTTCTTGACCGCTTTTCAATGCTTGCATTTCTAGTTGTGTACTTGTTTGAACAAGAATTGAGGCGGCAATGCCTGCAACAAGAACCATTGAAATGAAAACAATCATTGCACCTATTCCAATAGCTGCAAACTGATTCTCAATTCTTTTTTTGCTACATCCCATGTATCCCATCTCCATCGGACTAGCTTACTTACTAGTATAGTTAAATGAATATCCTTTTACTTTATCACCTTTTTGTGCAGTTGCATATGCAGGTATGTATGCAGATTCACTCAAATTCTTGAATTCTTTGGGGCACTTATCTCTTCTTACTTACCTTATTTTATAAGAGATAGTCTACATTTGTTGTGTAAATATTGAGAGGTTCTCAGTCAATTTTTGCAATGAAGTTGTTACTAAACTTCTCCAATGAAATTGCAAAATTTTGTCAAATTTTAATTATAAGTAGGATAAAATAGTAAAAAAACAAAACATTTTTCCATTTAGAAAAAATTATTTGAATATTTTACAATTAATTTATTTTTCATTTTTCAATAAAATCTTTTGAAAAATACATCAAGAATTGCTTTATTTTTTAGATAAGCTTATAACTACCTTTCACATAACAAAGTTACAACACGGAGGATGCTTGTGAGGAATCTAAAGACTAAATTTGGAGAGAATGCTGGTAAGATTTGGCAAGCTCTACAAGAAACTAAAAACACTGATGAAGATACATTACAAGAATCGACAGAATTATCAAAAAATGATTTTTACGCCGGTGTTGGTTGGCTTGCTCGAGAAAATAAGATTAAAAAAGTTGATGATAAATATTATGAACTTGACTCTACAAATCTTACAGATCAAGTTGGTAGTACTGCTGGAAAAGTATATAAAATTCTTGATATTTGGGATGAAGCAGATATTACAACACTAAAAAAACTTTCAGATACTGATGAGAAAGAGGTGTATGCTGCATTAGGTTGGCTTGCCAAAGAAGGCAAGGTCATCCATGAGTCGGGTAAATACACATTGACCTCGACAGAATGATAGGTTCAGTTTTACGAGGCATGAGATGAAAGTTGCAATGATTGGGTGGGAATACCCGCCTTTTAAAGCTGGAGGATTGGGCACGCATTGTTATGGATTAACTCGCAGTCTAGCTGATAAAAAGGTTCATCTCGATTTTTATATGCCTAAAACGAAAACAACTGCATCTACCGATAAGCCTTTTCTTCGCATAAAAGAAGTTGGGGAAGCAACAGTTTTTCCGTATGATCGGCCGACAGATAAGGAGATTGAAGGTGATTTCTTTAATAGTGTTTACCGATACAATGATCTAGTTGCTTCCAAAGTAAAGGGCAACTATGACGTTATTCATTGTCACGATTGGTTGACCATGAAAGCCGGTATCCAACTCAAAGAAAAATTCAATGTACCATTAGTTCTCAGTATTCATTCTACTGAGTATGATCGATCGGGAATGCTTTCACCAAATCAATGGTTCATCGATATTGAAAAAGAGGGAATGCAAAAGGCAGATAGACTTATTGCCGTGAGTAATTATACCAAACAACTCGTTGTAGATAAGTATGGTATTGATCCGAATAAGATTGATGTCGTGCATAATGCTGTCTATCCATTAGGATCTGGCAAAAAACAAGATATTGTTTTGTTTTTAGGTCGATTAACTATTCAGAAAGGACCTGAATTCTTTTTAGATGCTGCAAAAAAGGTATTAGATTACGGATTAAAAACGAAATTTGTATTAGCTGGATCTGGAGATATGCTTCCTCGATTGATCAATAAAGCCGTTGATCTTGGGATAAGTAAGGATGTTATTTTTACTGGTAGACTTACCGAAGAGGAAGTCAATCATATTTATCGCATTGCTAATGTATATGTGATGCCTTCAGTTAGTGAACCATTTGGAATCACGGCTTTAGAAGCGATTTCGGCGGGTACACCAACAATTGTTTCCAAAACTACCGGTGCAGCTGAGGCGATTACTAATTGTTTACAAGTTGATTTTTGGGATGTTGATGAAATGGCAAATAAGATTATTTCATTGTTAAACTATAATGTGCTTCATAAAACTATTTCTAAAGAAGGCAAACGTGAAATTGATTTATTCACCTGGGATCGAGTTGCGGATAGAACATTGGATGTGTATCGAGAGGTGATATAGGTTGCCATCTGTTTGTTTTTATTTCGAAGTTCATCAACCAATGCGATTGAATCGTTTTTCAGTGTTTAACATTGGAAAAACAAAATCACCATATCATTATTTTGATAATACGCTTAATCATAAAATCTTTGATAAGGTAGCTCGAAAATGTTATCTTCCAGCAAACAATGTTTTACTAGATTTGATAGATCAATATGATGGGAAGTTCAAGATTTCTTTTAGTTTGACCGGGACTTTTGTTGAATATTGTCAAAAATTTATGCCTGAGGTCATTGATAGTTTTCAACATCTTGTTGATACAGGTTCAGTTTCTCTTATCGAGGAAACATATTTTCATTCACTGTCCAGTTTGTATGATGATTTAGATGAGTTTAAAGATCAAGTGATGATGCATAAGCATTTGATGAAAGATTTATTTAATTATTCTCCTAAGGTATTTCGTAATACTGAAGCTATTTATGACAATCGGATTGCAAAAACAGTTTCAGATATGGGGTATCAAGGAATCATTACAGAAGGAGCAAAAAAGATTCTTGATTGGCGATCACCGAATTATGTGTATAAACCAATTAATGCTGATTTACGTGTTCTCCTTCGTCATTATTCACTTAGTGATGATATTGGCTTTCGATTCTCTGCACAAGGATGGCCTGGTTTTCCTTTAACTGCTGAAAAATATGCACAGTGGATTGCACAAGATCAAGGAGATATCATCAACTTGTTTATGGATTATGAAACCTTTGGTGAACATCAATGGGTTGAAACAGGCATCTTTGATTTTCTCAGACATTTACCTGAGAAGATATTATCTTATGATCATCTTGATTTTGTTACTGTTAATCAAGCAGTTGATCGTTTTAAACCAAAGGATACTATTGATGTACCTTGGGCGATTAGTTGGGCGGATGAAGACCGTGATGTTTCTACTTGGCTCGGTAATGAAATGCAACATGCTTGTTTTAGAGAATTACAAGAGTTAGGTCCGGCACTTAAGAAGAAAAATGATCCAAAACTCGTTGATGCATGGCGGAAGCTTCAGACCTCGGATCATCTGTATTATATTTCCACAAAGGGTTTTGAAGATGGTAATGTACATCAGTATTTCAGCCATTATGATAACCCATATGATGGTTTTATTAATTATATGAATATTTTACAGGATTTCAAACAATCTGTATCTGATGAAAATATGTTAAAGAATTGATTCTTCTATTAGTCCATATATTTTATGGATTAATGGTGGGGGCAGATGAGATGAGACTGAGAAAATTAGTTATCATATTCTAGTATGTGTGAGGTTTTTTTTATGAGAGAATGGATTGAAACCAATGGCTTAGGTGGTTATGCCTCGTTAAGTCAGAAGATGCAGGCTACTCGTAAATTTCACGGATTATTGATTGCTAGCCGCAATCCCCCAGTTGACAGATGGGTTTTTGTTTCCAACGTCCTTGATGAACTACTCGTTGATGGCACAGTAATTCCATTATCTAATTATGCAACGTTTTCTTTTGATTATTTTCCAACCTGGATCTATGAGACACCATATGGGATTATTAAAAAGACAGTATGTATGCCTCATAAACAAAATACGACGATGATACGGTATGAATCATCCTTGGATCAACCAGTGAATTTACAGCATCAATTACTGTTAACTTCTCGTCATTTTTACGATGTGATTGATCAACCTAATCCATTTTCATATCAACATACGACTAACGATAATTCAATATTGTTTCAACCAGAAAATGTTGATCAAACAGTTACCATATTATTTCCCCATAGCAGCATTCAATCAGTGAATAAATGGATTCCACAAACCTATCATATAGATTGTCAACGGAATGATAGTTGTTATGATCATGTGTTACATTTAGCATCGATTCAAAGGTCCATACCAAATCAAGAATCCTCGTATTCATTGATTTTTTCAACTGAAAAACGTTCTTCATTTGATGCGAATACATTGTATTCAACAGAGAAACAAAGACGTAGAACCGTTTTACAAAAAGCGAGTCTTCCCGATAATATGAATCGATTAGTGTTATCTGCCGATCGTTTCATTGTTAAAAAACCACCGTATCATACTATTATCGCAGGGTATCATTGGTTTAGTGATTGGGGTCGGGATACTCTTATTTCTCTACCTGGAATAACGTTAGTAACCGGTCGTTTTGAGATTGCAAAAGAGATTTTACAAGGACTTGCAACGTATGCAAAAAACGGTCTTATTCCCAACACGTTTGATGACCGAGATAGTAGTCCAGCGTATAACACGGTCGATGCTACCTTATGGTATATAGATAGAGTATTGCAGTATCTGAAATACACGAACGATAAAGCATTTTTAAACAAGTTTTATCCTGTTTTAGAAGATATCATTGCGGCGTATAAAGAAGGAAGTAATCCTCACATGTTCATGGATGATGATTATTTGATTTCTCATGATCCTGGATTAACATGGATGGATGTGAAACTTGGCGAGTATTATCCTACTCCTAGAGCAAGAAAAGCAGTTGAGATTCAAGCATTATGGTATAATGCGTTACGAATCATGAGTCTTTTCGCTCGTTTAACTGACAAACCAGACCACTATGATGAACTCGCTGAAAAGGTGAAAGCATCATTTAATCAACGATACTCGAAATTATATGATGTTCTTGATACCCGTGATGATTCCATTCGGCCGAACATGATTTTTTTAGCTTCATTGGATTTTTCAATGATTTCAACTAATCTTCAACAGCAAATCGTGGATGTTGTTGAAGAAAAACTACTTACTATCTTTGGATTACGGACATTAGATCCCTCTGATCCACAATATAAAGATTCATACATTGGATCGTATCATCGGGATTTAGCATATCATAATGGAACGGTGTGGACATGGTTGCTTGGAGCATTTATCAAAGCAAAAGCACGATTGCATGCTGAAAATCCCGAATGGGAAAAAGAAGCATTTGATGCGTATCTTTCAACATTACTTCATGTCTATGGTGATAAATGGGATGGATCAATCCATGAAATCTTTGATGCTGAACCACCCTTTGCTCCTCGTGGATGTATGGCTCAGGCTTGGAGTGTTGCTGAAGTGTTACGAGCTTGGACTGAAGATATTCTTGGGAAAAGACCACCGTTTGAATCGGTGTTTACTTCAAATGAAATACGCGTTTAATACGTATTGTTGAACCATTCGATTCGTATTAAAAAATGAGGCATTAATAGCAATGCAGCTTCGCATGGTTCGAATCCAATTATCTCGATCCTCATAAAATTTTGGAATGATTACCTGTTCCAGTTTTTCATATAAATCATTTCTATCTGTTTCATCATCAGAATGTTGATCTTCTGTTTTTTCAGTACCAACTGACCAGCCAGTAATGTTTTCAATGCATCCCTCTAACCACCAGCCATCAAGCGTGCCGAATTGCGGAACGCCATTATGCGCTGCTTTCATTCCAGAAGTACCCGATGCTTCTAAGGGCCTTCGAGGCGTGTTCAACCAAAGATCTACTCCTGCAGTAATGAGTTTACCAAGAGTGATATCATAGTTTTGAATAAATGCCATACTAATGTTACTATTGATCTCCTTACTTGTTTTTACAATTCGTCGAATGATGTCTTTGCCGCCACCATCTTTAGGATGAGCTTTTCCCGCATAAATAATTTGCAGATCCCCTTTGTTACTTGCAATGTCTTGTAATCTATTGATATCTGAAATCAGTAAATCTGGTCGTTTATATGCTGTTGCTCTCCGAGCAAAACCAATGGTAAGATCATCATAGTTCATGCCAACATTGCATCGTAAGTTCACAAAATCAATCAGGTTTTTCTTAGCTTTTTGATGAGCATCCCATATTTCTTGTTTGTCTATACTAAATGCTGATCGAAGGATGAATGGGTCACTTCGCCAGCCACTGATATGTTTATCAAACAATTTTTGAAAAGGTTTTGACACCCAGGTTTGACTATGCACTCCATTTGTAATCGAGTCGATTGCATAGCCAGGAAACATTGATTGGGAGATTTCCTTATGTTTTTTTGCGACTCCATTAACATAATGACTGAAGAATAATGCAAGCCGGGTCATATTCACCTTGTTTTCAAACGTGAATTCTGATAATAGATCAGATGGAAGAAGATCCCCAATCATTTGCTGGGTCATTTCAAGACCGAATTGATCATGACCTGCTGCAACTGGTGTATGGGTGGTAAACACACAGTGTTCTCTGACTTTTTCTACATCGTTAAATCGACGGTAAAGTTCAAGAGTGCCAAAAGCAGCATGTCCTTCGTTCATATGGTACCGGTAGATTTGATCATAGCCAAGTGTTTCTAGCATGCGAACGCCACCAACGCCAAGAATAATTTCCTGGGCAAGTCGATAGTGTTGGTCACCACCGTAGAGGTATTTAGTAAGTGTTCTGTCCCAATCCTCATTTCCTTCAACGTTTGAATCTAGGAAAAGAACTGGAATGATGTAATCATTTATGCCATGATATTCGTACAGCCACACTCTGAGTTGAACGATTCTTCCTTCCAAGTCAACGGATGTTTTTGTAGGAAGTTCAATTAAAAAATCTTCAGGATTAAATTGCATGGGAACTTCGTGTTGGTTTCCCTCATCATCGATTTTTTGATAGAAATATCCTTTTTCTGAAAGAAGGGTGATGGCTACTAGTGGAAGATTTAAATCTGCGCAGGATTTGATGGTATCTCCTGAAAGGACTCCTAAGCCACCACTATATGATGGAATACGTTCATCAATTCCAATTTCCATAGAAAAATATGCTATTTTTGGAGATCCGTTTTGTTTCTTTTCACCGTGTTTTTCTGTTTCACTCTCAGTCATCCGTTCTCATCCACCTTCTTTTTTGAACCGGGCTTCTAAAGCCTAATGCGTTACTTGTAATTTAACACCTGTGTTTTATACCTTCTCTTTTTTTCTCTTTATCTGCAAAATCCGACTAAGTGTTAAAAACATTTAAATTCATGGAGTTGTATACAATAACTTGTTCTTGGATGGTGAATAGAATTGATTACAAAAAAATGTGAGATTTGTGACCGAGATTTTGATTTAAAGAATAATAGACGTGGATTGGTGCTTGATGAGCATCATTTTATTTGCGAATCTTGTAATAGTGAGTTGACCGATAATGATCGCGAACATCTCTCAGTTTCTGTGATGCATTCTGAAATTAAGGAAATGCCAATAGCACTGTGGTTAATCAAAGAACAAAACAAGGATAAGCCATTTATGTCTGTAAAAAAATTCTAAAAAAATGTTTTTTCATTCTTTTTTTGGGTTAGTTTTTCGCCTAATGTCGATATGAAATCTTTTTTTAGTTTTAATGCTATAGCATGGTTGCATGTATCTTATTAAATTAGGTGGTAGTGTTATCACTGAGAAGTCAACAACTGCTACATTTCGATCTTTGATTATGGATGATTTATCTGCTCAAATCGCTCGATCTGGTAAAGATGTTCTTCTGGTTCATGGAGCTGGATCATTTGGGCATGTGTTGGCAAAAGAATATGAATTAATTCATGGCTTTTCTTCCAATAAGCAACGATATGGATTTGCTGCAACCCAAGCAATGGTGCAAACATTGAATGGTTACGTTCTTTCATCACTTCATAATCATCATCTACCTGCGGTTTCTCTTCCACCTCATGCCATGTTACGGCTTAAAAACCAAGAGATCGAAACCATTGCTATGGATTTTTTTAAAGAGTATGTGAAACAAGGATTTATGCCGGTGACGTATGGGGATGTAGTATTAGACGAAGGAATTGGTTTTTCCATTTGTTCAGGCGATTTATTAATGTTGTTGCTTGCTGAAGCGTTTCATCCTGAAAAAGTTATTTTTGTTATGGATGAAGATGGTGTATTTACCCGGAATCCAAAGAAATTTGCTGATGCTGAGTTTTTAGATTATATTCAGAAAGATGAAATTGATTCACTTCAAACTTCATTAGATGAGCATGCTGACGTGACGAAAGGAATGGCGGGAAAGCTCCAAACTATAAAAAAGATAAGTTCGTTACATACTGATACAATCCTTGTAAATGGACTTGTTTCAAATAGGTTATATGAGGTGTTAACGGATCAGTCATCTGTTTGCACGGTGGTTAAAGGTGAATAATGATTATGAATAAAATTGAAAGTCGAAAAGATGAACATGTTCGCATTGCACTTGAAAAAGATGTTTCTTCAAAATACAATTACTGGGATGATATGTCATTGTCCCATAATGCGTTACCTGAGATTAATAAAAGTAGCGTTGATCTAACAACGGAATTCTTAGGAAAAGAATTAAAATCACCATTTTTGATTTCAGGGATGACTGGAGGATATTCAAAAGCAAAAAAGATTAATGAGAATTTAGCAGCTGCAGCTGAAACCTATCAGTTAGCAATGGGTGTTGGTTCTCAACGGGCTGGATTGAAAACCGAGCGGCTTAAGGATACCTATAATGTAGTAAAAGAGTATGATATTCCACTTCGAGTTGGAAATATTGGTGCATCTCAATTAGTGTTATGGGGTCATGAAGAAACTCTTTCTTTTGTAACAAAAATGGTTGATATGATTGATGCCGATGCCGTTGCTATTTGTCTTAATTTTTTACAAGAAGTCATTCAATTTGAAGGTGAAGCTCATGCAAAAGGAGTGATGGATGGCATTCAACACTTAGCAGATAATATTGATATTCCAGTTATTGTTAAAGAGTCTGGTGCTGGGATTTCTTTTGATGTTGCAAAACGCTTAATGGATACGTCGATTGCTGCTATTGATCTTGGGGGATTAGGTGGTACTTCGTTTGCTGCTATTGAACATTATCGAGCGAAACTTCATTTTGATCGTTTACACGCCCGAGGGGGTAAAACATTTTGGAATTGGGGTATTCCTACTCCTCAATCATTAATTGAAGTTCGAGATGCAGTGGATGAAAATTTTCCAGTGATTGCTTCTGGTGGTATTCGTCACGGATTGGATGCTGCAAAAGCCTTAGCGTTAGGAGCAAATATGGTTGGTGTTGCTCATGCGTTGTTGAAACCGGCGACCAAAAGTGAAAAGGAAACCTTGTTTGAGATTGATGCGTTTGTAAAAGAATTACGTGCTGCTATGTTTTTAACTGGATGTGATCATGTTGATTCTTTGAAATTTGTGGAGGTTAATGGATGGATTTAAAAGAGGAAATTGAACAACGAGCTGATGTTTTTAATAAAGAACTTGATTGTTTTCTTAAACGAAGGAATCCAGAGAATTTATATGATGCCCTTCGGCATTTACCGATGGCTGGGGGAAAACGGTTGCGGCCTGTACTTTCAATGCTTGCTTGTGAAGCAGTATCTGGAAATCATCAACAAGTGATGCCGTTTGCGTTGGCTGTTGAAATTATTCATAATTTTACACTTGTTCATGATGATATTATGGATAAATCATCATTGCGGAGAGGAATGACTACGGTTCATATTGAGTATGGAGAGCCCACCGCGATTATTGCTGGTGATTTATTGTTTGCTAAAGCCTTTGAAGCATTGGGTCAGTATCCTGAGAAGATTCAATCATTCCGTCGGTTGTATACGCATCTAACACAATCAGTGGTTGAGGTGTGTGAAGGGCAACAATTGGATATGAATTTTGAAAAACGCTTTATTGTTAGGGAATCAGAATATTTAGCAATGATTAAGATGAAAACGTCTGCATTGTTTCGTATTTCCTGTGAAGGTGGCGTGTTAATTGGTGGAGCTGATGAAAGGGTTCAAAAAGCGTTACGTGAGTATGGTACTAGTCTTGGTTTAGCGTTTCAGATTCGTGATGATTATTTGGATATGAGCAGTGATTCGGAAACGTTAGGTAAGGATATTGGTAATGATATTCGTAATGGAAAAAAAACGATTATCGCAGTTCATTCTTTAACTCATGCGAAAGATGATGATCGGAAGGTGCTGACGGATATTTTTGGGAAGGCAACAGCGACTGCTGACGATGTAGATAAGGTGTATAACGTGTTTGATCATGTTGGTTCAATTAAGTATGCTAAAAAAAAAGCAGAAGAGTACAGTAGGTTAGCTAAGAAATCATTAGATGTGTTAGAGGATAGTGCTTCTAAACAAGTGTTATTAGCCCTTGCTGATTACGCGGTGAATAGAGAGAAGTAGATAGTATGGGTACTGATGTTAATTCAATTAAAAATACTGCTCGAAAATTTGCGTTGCAAAACGCAGTGAACTTTGATGGGAGTGCGCAGTTGAAAGCTGTGATGGGTAAGGTCATTGCTACGTTTCGAAAACAAGGAGTGCATCCAAAAGAGATTATTCCCTTAGTAAAAGAAGTGGTTGCTGATGTTAATACCCTATCGGTTGATGATCAAAGAGCTGAGTTATTAGAGATTGCACCAGAGTTACTTGAAAAAAAGAAGCAGAAACGTGATTATTCCCTGCCTGATCTTCCTGGTGCTAAAGATGGAAAGGTTGTTACTCGTTTTCCTCCTGAACCAAATGGGTATTTACATATTGGTCATGCAAAAGCAGCGATTGTTGATTTTGAGTATGCGAAAAAATATGATGGAACGTTCATTCTTCGTTTTGATGATACCAATCCGTTAAAGGATAAAATAGAATTTTATGAAGCTCAAAAAAAGGATTTAGCATGGTTGAATATTTCTTGGGATAAGGAGTATCATACGTCGGATAATCTTTTAAAACATTATGATCTTGCTGCACAATTAATTGCACAGAAAGATGCATATGTATGTACATGTTCAGCTGATCAGATTAAACTGGGAAGAAAGCAAAGAATGTCGTGTTCCTGTCTAGATAAATCAGTTGAAGAGCATCAAGAGTTATGGGAAAAAATGCATGAGGATTCATTTGCTGCGGTACTTCGGTTGAATGCAGATATGAAAAGTGATAATACCGCGATGCGTAATCCAACATTATTTCGTATCATTGATGCCGAGCATCCGTTGCAGGGTAATCAGTTTCATGTATGGCCTACATATGATTTTGCTGGTGCTGTGGAGGATAGTTTAAGTGGAGTGACGCATCCATTTCGTACCAAAGAATATGAATTACGGGATGATGTATATTTTTATTTACTTGATAAACTTGGGTTACGAAAGCCTCATTTAATGGAGTTTGCCAGATTGTCCATTGAAGGAATGCCCGTTTCTAAAAGAAAGATTTCTCCACTTGTCGAATCAGGTAAAGTGACTGGTTTTGATGATGTCCGGCTTCCAACATTACGAGGCTTGAAAAGAAGAGGGATTGTTCCTGCGGCGTTGAAACAATTTGTGTTTCAGCAAGGAATCTCAAAGGTTGAATCAACGGTTCCGTTTAGTTTGGTTGAATCGGAGAATCGAAAGGTGATCGATCCAGTTGCAAAACGGGTTTTTTTTGTTCCTGATCCGGTGAAAGTGATCGTTACCGATGCAACAAAGAAAACGGTTACAATTCCCTTTCATCCTAAGGATTCCTCATTGGGAAAACGGCAAATTCAAATTAAAAATGAGTTTTATATTCCACGAAGTGATGTTGACCGGTTACATCATAATGATGTGTTTCGCTTGAAGGATTTGTATAATCTTTCTGTTGATGAAATAAATGATGAGGGAATTATTGCGTCATATGCAGGAGATGAATTGATTGCTGATTCATTAAAAGTACAATGGGTTTCAGATAATTTTATTCCATTGACGGTGTTTGTTCCTGATGTATTAATGAAAAATGATACGTTTAATGAAGCAAGTTTGACCAAGATCAATGGGTATGGTGAACCGGTGATTGCATCGTTTGATGATGAGATTGTGCAATTTGAACGCTTTGGTTTCGTTCGTATTGAACAAGGCGATGATAGGATTTTGGTATTTTTTACACATCGGTAAAGTTTTTAATAGCTATTATTTATTTACCATTATGCAGACGGTGGGTCTGTTAGGATGGGATGAATCGCTATGAATAGTCGAAGAAATACAATAGTAGTTTTAGTTTTAGGATGGTTGTTAACATGTTTTATTCCTGTTGTTTCTGCTAATCCTTTTTTTGATTTAATCGAAAAATTACCAACGGGAATGCTTGCGCTTGTGATTTTTGGTGTGGCGTTAATTGTTGGGTTGTTAACCGTTGGTGGAATTAAGTATGTGACTCCAGATAATGTGCTTGATACCTCTGTTCGAAAGAATTTGTATGAGTATATTGATGAGTATCCAGGATCTCATTTACGTGAGATTGCTAGAGAGCTTGATTTGAAACCAAGTAATGCAGCCTGGCATTTACGGAAATTAGAACAAACCAATTTGATTCGAAGTCGGAGCATTGGTGGAAAGAAAGTGTATTATTTGGTTGATGGTGGTATTGAAGCTCGTAAGGAGGCAGTAGCTGATTCTATTCTTCGTAATGATAACGCGTTTAAGATTATGGATTATTTAAGTAAACATCCTGGTAAACATCTTCTCGAGATAGCCCATGCTCTTGATTTGAATCATCATACGGTGAAATGGCATATTAAAAAAATGTATATGGCTGAACTTGTGGAAGGAGATACGAGTCATTCGAAGTATCCGGTGTATTATCCAACTGAAACGGGTATTACTTCTGTGCAACAGCTAATGATTAGAAAACGGAAAAAAACAAGAAAAGCAGCATAAAAAAATGGTGTTGTTTTTTTTCTTTTACTGCTCTTTTTTTTGTTTATAGGTATATCTAAGCAATCTATGTTGTTCATGCAAAGAAGCATGCAGACTGTTTTTGATTTTTTGTTGAAAAAACAAAGAAAAAATTGGTTTTTTTAGAGTAATCCAACACCTTTGACTTCAGCTGATTCGACGTTTTCCATTTTTTCAATTTCCTCAGCTATTGGATCAACGCCACCAGTACCAGATGCATCTGGAATGATAACATTAAGATGGATTGCTTTAATGCCAAACGCGACAGGTTTGATTTCGACATTTCCTACTTTTGCAGGTGATCGAACACAAGTTTTTACTTTTTCGACTAATTGGTTTAATTGTTCTTCTTCTAAAATTTCAGTTGGCATTATTTGAATAAGTCCGACTACATCGCCCATTGTCTTTATTCCTCCTTGTTTCTTTTATGGTCCTGTAAATCCACATGCGGGACAGGTGTATTGTACCGTTTGTTCTCGGCAACTTCCGCATCTACCGATGACTTTGTCACATTTAGGGCAGATGAATGTTGTTGATCCTGTCTCAAGCAAGCCTTTTCCACAGGATACACATCGTTTCGCTTGTTCCATAGGTTGAGACGAATATGATATCTATTATTAAAATCTGCCGACGTTTATTACTGTTATTCCGTTAATTCTTCTTGTTTTTCATTGACTACATCCATTGAAAAGGATGCAACGGACTTAAAAATACGGTATTGGAAGATGACACCAAGGATTAATCCCATATGATAGGTTATGAATCGGTAGAGTAAAACGAAAACGCCGATGAGACTTCCGGGCATGAAGATGCCGTATAATGCTGCGGTCCCTCCTTCTGATACTCCTGTGCTTCCTGGAGTGGTGGGCATCATAGCGATGATGACGAGAAGTATTTGTGCGGCACATGATTCAATGACAAACGGAGTGATTCCAAGTCCCATGAGAATCAAGAGAGGAATGATCCATCCGGTCATCCAGAATAATGCGGTGATGATTCCCGCGAATAAGAATGTTTTTTTCCCTTTGGTTACAAAAAACATCATGCTTTCGTGGAAGTGATCGATTTCCGTTGAAATTTTTTGTACGTAAACTTCAAATTTTTCTTCCTTTTTTGAAAATCTTTTAAGTTTGTTTGCAACCCAAAGGACAAATCTTTTTGTTTTTTCAGGTTTTTTCAAAGCGAACGCAAACAGGATGACTACGATAATAAAAAAGACCACTGCTACATATAATAAGGTGTTAAAGATCCCATTTGAGATGTATTGACCAAAGATGAAAAAGGCAAAGGGTACACAAAAAAGAAGAAATAATGCATCGAGTAATCGTTCTCCAAGAACTGCTGCTGTTGCCCCGCCAGCATGCAATCCTTCTTTGTTCAACAGATAAATGCGCACAGGTTCGCCACCGGCCATGGATGGAGTAATGTTTGCTAAGAAAAGATTAGCGATAACAATTTTTGTTGATTTCCATAGGCCAATGTTAAAGGAAGGTTCGATTGAGGTACTCAGTATTTTGAGTCTAGCACCCCACAGTCCCCAGTAGATGATGTTAATTGCTGCAGCGGCAAGAAAAAAGCTGTAGTTGATCGGTGTTTCTGTAAGATAAGTGATGGTTTCTTTGTCTATAGTAAAATAAAGAATGATCAGAATAATTGATATGCTAAAGAGAAGGCTGAGGATGATTGGTATTCGTACGTTTTTGTTTTGGTCTTTTTTTGTCACAAGGTGGAAATATTAGCCTGATTTATGTTTCTTATGGTTTAATCATGGATTAAGTTTACTTACACAACTTTTTACACAATATTGGTTTTTTTGTACTGGTTGACCTGATCGATTTGAAAAATATTTTAATAGAGGCTGACTAACAATTAAATAGCAAGAAAAACAGGTACGTAGAAAAGCATTTTTCTGGATGAAACTCTATGAATTCTATGCAGAGAATTTGTTTTAAGCGATCTGATTTTCCGAATCATTGGTTATTGGTCAGCCTCAATAGTTTAATTTTTAGAAGAATATATTTCCAATTTATTGATTATTATGGAGAAATTGATGATGATATTTACGTTATTTTTTCCTGTTTTTTCGGTAATGGAATCGTTATGGTATATGTTTTTTTACATATTCCTGCATGGGTCCAATTTGATGCTAGTGTTTGATTTATGGCCGTAAACGAATCCGTTTGAACTAGTGTTGAAATATCTCCTGTAAGACTAAATCCTTTGAAATAAATGGAATTTTTCAAAGTTTTTAACGGTTTAGCTCCGATTACGGGAAATAATATTTGCTGATCTGTTGGGAGATCATGATCGTTTACTTTAATAGTAATGTTCATGTCAACAATCACTGACTGTTGAACAATTGAACATGAAAGATTGATGGTAAGTATATGGACTGATGATCTACAGTTGATTTGAGCAGTGTTATCCGATTGAATAACTAATTCTGATGAAATAATTTGATTTTTGAATAAATCTAGATGAATATCTTCAGATAGTTCAGGGCCTTTCACTCCAGTTATTGCATATCTTGCATCACCAGCTCCGATGACAAATTTTCCAATGTTCCCTCTCAAGCGTTGTTTAATTTTTCGTTTTAACCGTTTTGTGTTACTCCCATAAAATGAAAATGAAATTCCAATATCTGATAATGATGCAGTATTGATACTAGTTATTTTTGCTTGTGATGCATCAACTGTAAACAATGGGTTGTTTTCTTTTAAAACTAGTAATGTTTTACCCTTTTTTTTGAGTTGGACTGACTTACTTTTTGATTGTTTTTCATTTTTTTTATTTGGCGTTATAGGATTAGTACATAGTGTTTGGGCACTGTTCATCAGTTCCACAGTTGCAAATGTTTGTTCCATCGGTAATCGATGAAATCCAGTGAGACCTGTAGGAAATATTCCTTCAGATAATCCTCCTGTTTCTGAAATCCACGAGGTGACATGATTAAATAATTCCTTGTTTAACTGATTCCAAAAATCTTTCTTTAAATGTTGATTAAGTCGATGATATGTTGAAATGACCCATGCGGTTTCATAAGGGGAAAGACGAGGCGTGATTGAATAAGAAATTGGATGGAAATTATAAAAAAATGCTAAGTTTGATGAATTCCATTGATAAATCCATGGGAGCGTATACGTTGCATATGTTTTTGCCATCGATAACTGTGTTTCTTCATTTGTCTGTTCATAAGCATCTAAGAAAGCGTTAATGATTGAAACTGCAGAAAATGCTTCAGGTTCACAGATACCAATGTCTCTAAGACCATTGTAACAGATAGGGTTATTATCTTGAAGAAATTGTAAACCTTTTAATGCAGCATCTTTCATGGATTCATCATTAAAACAAGTGTATCCCTTAAGTAAAGCTCGAACTGATTCAGCTGTTCCTCCGTAACTTGTCACGTTTTGCAGTTTTTCAGGTCGAAATTTTAGGATTCCTTCTTGCTTAATAGCCATCGGCCAAGACCCTTCATCTTGTTGTGTTGACAATATGTACTGCAGTGATCGGTTCACCAATTGTTTCATTTCTTCATTTGGTTTTCTTAAAAGGTAATTAAGCAAATGAAAATCAATAGTTGCCTGGCCTCCAGGGTAACCTGAGTAACCCGTGTCCATGTAAAAATAACCAGCAAGACCCTTTTGGGTAAGTGTGGTCATGTTATACCAAATAATTCCTTTTCCTTGTTTTTTTGGAATGGTATGCAGTGCTGGATTGAGGAATAAATCATGTAATTTATTCGTCCAGTTGTTAAGGTCCTCATCTTTTGTATCCTGATACCATTTGGAAAAATAATCTAAACGGATGGCTTCATAGGAGAGTAAGGAATAACTTGAATTTCCAAAGGTAAAACCTGGTGATTTTCTCCAGGGTAATTGGATGAATGTACCTCGTTTATGATCATAAGATCGCCATAATGCATTTTTTGCATTTGTAAAAACTTTTTTAGGGTTGTTGGTTAACGAATCATGGTGTTTTGTTTTTAGATTCTTTTTTGCTTGTGAAAGAATGGCTTGTTCCCATGAATCATATTCGGTGATTGTTGTATTGAATGTGAATGAATCATCTGGTTTAATGTCATGATTAGCGGTTGTTTTTTTTCCTCGTCCAAGCCAGGCGGATTTTTTTTGTTTGATTGTATAGGTGGTGCTTAAATAGAAACTAACTTCGTATGAGTCGGTTTTTTCTATAAGATGGATGAATGGAAAAACATCTTGATTGTTCAGTTTGATCACCGGGTCAAATTCAATGAGATAACACGTTTTTTCCAGTTGAATGATACAAACCGGCATTTTCACATAAATTGCAGATCGGCAGTGTTTGTCATGAATAGTTTTATCAAGAATCTTTATGGTGTAATAGGTGGTAAATGGATAAGGTAGGGAAATGTCATCAAAGGATAATTTAAACTTGTTTTTACTATACCACATTCCTCCGAGGAATGCATAGGAAAATGCTTCTTTTTTTGGAATACGAATTGTTTTTAACAGATAATCTTCTTTTTTATCTGTTACAGTATAGGTATTGTTAGAATGGGTGAATGAAGAATCAATGGTTTCAGTGATGGTCATTGGAATCAAATCAGATTACGCATCACATAATTTTTCATATAATTTTGTGTGTTGATCAGCTACATAATCGATATGATATTTGGATACTTCTTTTGCTTTTTCTTTAAATTTCTCTCGTTTTGATTCAGAGAACATGTCTTTATTTAAATCTTCAACTTGGGAAAAATATTGTAGAGTGCCATTGAATGCTTCTTTGAATTCTTCTGTGTCTCGAGCAATCATCGGTAGATTCATGGAAAGTGCTTCTAACATGACGATTGAATGACCTTCAGCAAAAGATGGCATAAGAAAAAGATCGGCAGCAGAATATACTTCAAAGATATCTTCGACAAAACCCGGAAACGTGGTATTCTTTGGTTTTTGTTTTAATGCTTGTTTTATTTTTCGGTAATCCTTTGAAAAAAACGAATATGGAAATCCTCCGATCCACAGGAAATGATAATCTGGAAATTGTTCTGCGGTTTTTAAGAAATCATAAATTCCTTTTCGAGGTGTGCGTTGGGCAACGGTTAACACTAACGTGTCTTCATTAGTTAAATTCAGTTTATTTCGAAATCTTTTTCGTTTCTGTTCATCCGGATGAAAAATAGAGGTATCAATGCCATTGTAAATTGTGGTAACCTCGGGTTTACAACCCATATTTATCAGTTCTTTTTTACATTTTTTAGAAACAGAAATGATATGATCGAATCGATTGTAAATGGGACGATATAACCAGTTGATTAAACCAGGGAAGGCAAGATTTCCATGGTTTAAATTTGGTGTTGAATGAGCTGTGATTACTTTTTTTCCTTTGAATCGATGTAAATACCAAAGTGATCGAGGGCCAAAAGTGTGAAAATGAGCGACATCAAAATCAAGAGAGGGATCATTATAAGAGATATCGATTTTTTCTGAAAGATTATTGTATAAGTTTTTTGCAGCAGTTGCACATCCAAGGTATTTGAATGCACCACTGTCTTCAACGATAAAATTAACCTTCATTCACACAAACCCCGTTTCAGTCTCTTTGGTGTTTTTCAGAATGAGTTGGTAGTTGTGAATAATTTATTTCATACATTTCAATCCAGTGGACTTCTTCGAAATCTTCATTTAATGTAGTATTCCGATATACAAGCGTGAATGGATTCTTTTTAAATTTATCATAAGATTCATTTGTCATATGAAAATATCTTCCAACGTCAACGTTTACCACTTTTTCTCTCATGATGTCATCAATAAGGATATGCGTAATATTTAATTGTTTGAGTTGAGAACAACAACTGCTAATATTCTTTGCATACCATGTGGTATTTGTTTCACCGTACGTGATATTATATCCATTTGCCCAGCAAAGCATTGACAAGCGGTGGTCTGAAGCGATAACACTAGTATTGCTTACGTTTCCATCCATCCAGTCTAAGCCGGATATGCATGGGTCTGATACCCGTTCATCGAGAGAATCAAGAGCATCAATGGTTGGATATGCTGCCATCGTATTGGCAATTATCAGTGATCCAACGATAACTGGGATTGCAATGGTTCGTGCATGTGATTTGAGCGAATGAGGTGGATGAATGAATTTGTGTGGAGTTAACAGATTGGTTACATTGGTTATAGTGTGGCTTTGAATGAGATGATGAATGCTTAATGCCGCAGGAATGCAAAGAGGAATAATGAGGTATTCTAGATGTCGGTCAGGTAATAATTGAGCTGATGAAATAGAAAATAAAAAGGACCCAATTAGTGCGATGCTCCATCCATAGACAAGATATCCATTATATTCTTGTTTGAGTAATGAAAATCCTGCTAATGAAAAACTAGCGAGAAGAATCATTGGAATAGAATATGCTACAGCAAGAGGGGTTAATGCAATGTGAACGCCTGGAATGCCAGTTTTAATCGCAATTAAAGAAGCGATGAGAATTGCGCTAAAAGCAATGATTACTTTTTTTGAAATTGAGAATTCATAATTACTCAATGGGATAAGTGAAAGTATGGTTCCGATTTTTTTTCTATGCATGCAGAAGAGAAAGCCAAGAATGGTGGCTATGTAATAAAGAAGCATAACTCCAGGTGAGGAAACAAGTAGTTTTCCATTCATGAAACTATCGTATACGGGTGTTGCGACCAGCACCCAGTACATGAATGCCACAGTTGATGAAAGTAAAACGTAAGATAAAAGGTAATATGATTTTTTCCAAAGTTTGCTGTGATGATATGTATATATAAAGAGCATGCTGGTGATGCTGATTATATAGAAATACATGGTGAAGTGATGTGACATGATAAGTAATGCAGTTGAGATTAAGAGAGGAATGATGTAGGTTGATTTTTTGATGAATTTGATGAAAAAGAAGATTGAAATCATCATGAAAAAATGTCCAATAGTGAGTGGAGCAGCATGACTTGTTTGATACACATGAAATGTTGCTGTTGAGAGTAATGCTGCTGAAATTAATGCAATGTTTCTTTTTTTGAATAATTCATATACTATAAAGTATAAGATGGCAATGGTTAATCCGCCGAAGATTGGAGCTATTTTTGGTAATAATTGGATGGTATCGATGCCGGTGATGAAGTGAGCAAATCCGGTGATTGCATAAAGAACGGGAAAGTATTGATATGATGATCCCCATCCGTTATAAGGGTTGATGAGTGTTTTTGTTTCAACGAATGAATTGGTTAATCCATAATAAATACCAAAGTCGTTTCCCCAAGCTGCATTTAATAATCCGGGAAGTAATCGCAGGAGGATAGCTACCGCTGTCACGATTAGTAATGGAAGAATCCAATGATGTTTTTTGAATACTGATATATTGTCTGTTTGCCTCATCCTCTCACATAAATAAAGAGTAATATTTACCGGAGGATAATAAGGTGAGGTATTTAAAATGATTCTGGTTTATTAGGTTATTATAAGGTTAAGAACGTTTTCAACGGTTTTTTCAACGTTTCCTGTTTTCTGAAATCCTTTTGTTTTTTGGGTGGTTTTGACATCTTTTTTCAGATTGAGTTTATCTTGAGTGGTGGTATGGCAGGTGTTTGTTTTTTTCAAGTGTTGGGCAAGATATTCTTGTTCAATTTGACCTGGGGTGGGTATCATTAATGCTTTGGTGCCAATGGTTGCTAGATCCATGATGGTGGAATACCCACTTCGTGAAATAACTAGTTTTGATCGATTCAAGAGTTCCTCTCGTTTTTCTTTTGGTAAATATGAATATGTTTGTATATCTTTTTTGGTGGGAAGTTCTGTTTCTTCAGTTTTTCCTAGGCTAACCACTACCGAACCAGAAAGATCTTGGATTTGACTGATGATTCTTTTTTCAAGTATGCTTCGTTGCGGTTCTGGACCTGAAAGGGAAATGAAATAATCTATGTCCTTTTCTAAGTCAAGCCGGGAGAAATCAGAAAGGATTCCAACATAATGCAATTTATCTTCATCGATTTTTTTAAGGTTGTGTGATAAGTCTCCTGATAAATTGTTTTCTTTGAAATCAGGGATGATGATTTCTTGGAATCGTTTGAAAAAAAAGGTGTTAAATGTTTCGCTTCCTCGTTCAAATAATTGAAAACGCAGTGGATTCATGATGCGCATTTGATGAGAAATAAAAAACGAGGGGATACGTTTACTGTACATATCGTATCGGCCATCAGAAATGATTCGGTCGCATGGTGTGTTTTTAAGAATTCTTTGAAGTTGCTGTAATCCTTCTTCCATTCGTTTGATGAACACTGGCCAATAGATCATGCTTTTGGCAATGAATTGACGCGTGTTTTCTGAAATAAGAATTGGATAATCAGGAACGTCAATGTATTTTACTTTGTCTCCGAGTTCTTTTTGTAGGAGTTGAAGGGATCGGTCACTTGAAATAATAGTAAGATTATGGTCTTCTTTGATGAGTTTTCTAATGATGGGAAGCGATCGGGTGGCATGACCTAATCCCCATGAGCAGAGACTGTAAATAATATCCATAATGTTTCATCTGTATTTTTTCTTTGATTATAAGTCTGCCGAGATGAAGCGGCTTATATTTGCCTAGATTTCTACGATTGGGTCATATTTGGTATCATTTGGGCAATTCTTGCAAGATTTCATCTATTTAGATATATTTTTATAAACAAAAAAATTGCATTAATTTAAACGATTGTTTTAATAAATAAGAGAAATCTTTATTAAAAAATATTTATTATTTTTTTTGAAAGTAAATCTGCTTAAAATTAGGCAGATGGGAGTGGAAAGAAAAAATGAAATCAAAAATAATAGCACTATTTTTTGTGATGCTGTTGTCAATACCACTTTTGCCAGTAAACGCAACTGATGATCAAAGCCCTAGTATACCGGTGATTGAAGGACCTTGTGAGTCAAAATGTGGTGAAATGTGTGAATATATCATACAAAGCAAAGATCCACAAGATGATGACATTTTTTACTCTGTGAGATGTTCAGATGATGTTGCTTGTATTGAACTTGGACCTTATGAATCCGAAGAGATCGTCAAATTTTGTCATTGCTGGTGGACATTTTATCAAACTACAAATCCATTCGTGCTACGAGTCAAAGCAAAGGATACATACGGACATGAAAGCGAATGGGCAACATTTGAAACCAATCTAACGGACTTAAAAATCAAAGAAGATGCCATTTCACCAAACAATTTCTTGTTTTTCCAACTCATAACTCATTTAATCAATCGGTTTCCCATACGAGTTAATCCAATCTTTTTTACCTAAATAACAAGTTAACGCCTCAATCTTTTCTCTCTTTTTTTCTTTCTAAGCGAAACAAGGTTAAATTCAATTATTCCTCATTATTGCATACAAGTTTTAGTACATCTTTACTATTCATCATAACGGTGAGAATGTTGACTGCTTTCACAAAAAAATTAACAAATATCATTCATAAAAACAACAGCCTCGTTTGCGTTGGTTTAGATGTAGATAAAGATAAGATTCCTTCATTTCTTTTTGAAACAAGTGATGATCCCTACGTAGAATTCACTACCTCGATTATACATGAAACAAAAGATGTGGTGTGTGCATACAAACCAAATCTTGCATTCTATGAATCTCTCGGAAAAGAAGGAGACCGAATACTTCGAGAAACAATCAATGCAATTCCTGATGATATTGTGGTCATTCTTGATGGAAAACGAAATGATATTGGAAACACCGCAAA
>JAGXLH010000092.1 GCA_018334795.1 Thermoplasmatota archaeon | reverse complement strand
CAAAACGATTAACTTGCCACGCAGCTATTCCTGTATCCCAATCCGAAACATCCACACTATCCCAACTAACCTCATCAAAGAGAAGTTTAACATAAAACAAAGGTTTATTTCTCCAAGAAATACCTGGCTTTCTCATTAATTCTTCGATATTTCTTTTATGAACACGTTTTATTTCAATTGACACGGCCTGATTGATCTCTTCGGGACTAATAGTATCATCAATGATCTCAAGGTCTTTGAGTAAACCGTCTTGTTTTAATTCATTATAGGTTCTAGCTAAAAAAAGTGATAAATCTATTGGTTTTTCACCTGTCGGAAGAATGCTTTCAGATGGTCTTGCTTCATCAAAAGAAAAATTAACATATAAAATACAAAATAAAACTAAAAGAATAGTGGCAAAAAAAATTACAATCATGTATTTATTAATAATAGCACTTATCGTATTTGAAAAATTTGATTGTTTTTTATTTTTTTCGCTCATATTGCTCCTACGAAATGAAGAATCGTTTGTCTATATATTAATAACATTTTAATATATAAAAATTCTTCTGAAAAAGCAACAAGGATAATTTTGTCATTATATTCAATTTATCTACTATCATCTTATCCGTCTCGTTTTTCATTTAAATTACGAATTTCATAAATTAAAAACCAAAAACATTTTAATTCATCAATCTATAAATGTATAACTATGCATTCAGAGAAAAATGTATTTATACCTCTGCTAATCACCATAACGATTCTACTTTCACTTTTTAGCGGCTGCACTACTGATGAAGAAAATAATAATTCAAATGAACCCACTTCTAATTTGACAGAGAAAATTATCATACCGGACCAGCTTAAAATTGTAGCTGATTTCAACAAATTCAATGTTTCAAACATAAATGTTAAAACAGGCGTTAAAAAATATATTAATGAAGATGATCCTCAAGCTGGCTTTCAATTTTCATATGTTGAGGGGATTCAACATGATGTTGATAATGCTGATGGGCTTTTTTTGAAAGTTGCAGGAAGTATAGAAAATATAGCTGAAGAAAACTTAGATTATATCAGCATAACTGCAGAGTTTACAGATAAAAATCAAACAAATTTTAATATACAACGCAATGATACCATCAGAAGATTGGTACCAGGCTATAATAGTCTTTTTGAAATTTCTCTTCAAGATGATGTTCAAAATTTTGATAAAGTAGAATATATTATCTTAAGAATTACTATGTAATAACTCTCTTCTTATATTTCAAAAAAAAAATTACTTTTAAATTCTATATGTTACTATTGAAACTTCATAAAACATTATTTAACTTTTTACACAAATAAAGAAATTCCAGCGGTACGCAAAATCTAAGTCAAGAACAAATATAAAAAAATAGAAGAAAAAGGAAGAGGTGATTTTTAGTTTGATATGGGTACAGGTTCTTGCCATGACGGATGATACACCTGTAATGTTGGATCACCAAAAATCACATTATTACTGCTAATTCCATCAGCGAAAAACGATGCTTCACCATAGACTGAAGTTGGATCTCCAGTAGTAAAATCACGGTTTATGATCCAGTGAGATAATGAAAAAGCTTCACCTATGGTATATCCTTTAATCAAGATATCTCGAAGAATCCATGATTTATATAAATCATCAACAAGTACATATCCAGACCCGAGACAACCAGCATACAACACACTACCATGTGAAAGATACACGATTGGACCAAAATGAGAAGTTGTAGTACACGAGCTCCAAATCTCGATCTCGCTATGTAAATTCTCAAATGCTTCATCAACCCATTTGAAATGGATTAAATCATACAAACTGGGTTCTTCAGCATTGTAAATTGACATGGAATTTTGATCTCTCACTGTTTTCGTCTGAGTGTCATCATATCCAGCATATCCTGCCCATGAATCCCACCATTCAAAATCATACAATGATTCATGTCTTGGTTCAGCTAGTGGGAATTGCTCTTTGATGTTCTTATATTGAGATGAAAAACCTGATCCACCAGTTCCATGCCCAGAATACAATGAAATCAAAGCTCCAGTGTTATACCGTTCTAATAAATTCTCCCACATACAATGTCCTTCATAAAAACGATCATAAGCAGAAAATGAATTTTTATTATCTCTCGGTGCATAAGTAGTGTATGTAACGCCATCATTACCGGTATGATCATATTGTCCAGTGAAGTAATTCATGTGCTGAGACGTGGTTACATCCTTTCCAGGATTTGCATGAATTAAAGCAGGATACAAGATATTCCGACAAATTAACGCTGAAGAAAACGCAGTGGTTTCAACAGGAATTAATCCTGCATATGAATTATTTCCTGTCATTGCTCTTCCTAATGAATCGCGAATATCAGAATCTCTAGGTGAAACAAAAATATATGCTTCTTGACCAGTTTGATCTAACCCATATCCATCAATAACTGAATAAAGGTCTTCATATACAGTCGTCAACCATTGTTTCTTTAAATCTAATCCTAAAGGAGGGATTGTCTGATCATTTTTTAAATAATACAACGCTAAATCAATAAGGGACGGTGGATTTGAGATACTCAATGGTTGATTATGAATTGGAAGATGACCTAGTGAACGAGTTCCATGATAATAATCACCCGTGATTTCACGCCAGTTTTGATACATATCTATGGTATTATACGCAGTTTTTGCTTCAGCAATATTAAGTACCGGACTTCCATGAAACGCAGCCATCATACCAGAAGGAGCAAAATATCCATCTCCTGTTCCAAAAGAAGTAACAGTAATAACATTCTCGGAACTATCATATTCCTTAATTTCCGTAATGATCTCCTGTAGTGTGGTAAACTCGGTAACTGAACCTTCAGGGGTAACTGTGCTGGTTGTATCTACATTAGCAAAAAGAATATTTGAAACACCCAATTCATCCAGTGCATCAGCTGTTACTTGTGGGATTTCATCTTCGGAAATAAATAAAAGCGGTACATGATTCAACGATGCAAGAACTGCACCATTTGCAGCAGATAACCCAGCTGCTACTCGCTTGGTATTATGCTCCCGAATCGTAGCAGTAATATGATATGTACCATCAAAAGATGCTTCCCAGGTTTCAACATCAAGATATGGGACAACCAATGCAGTCCAGGTTCCTTGCATCGGATGATGGATTTCTACAGAATATTCAGTGTGCGGTTCAACAATCAAATGACGATATTCATCTTCATCATTTTCCCAATGACCCCCATGCCATTGATGTAATGGTTTAATTTCGCCACCGTTCCAAGAAGGATACCTAGGGCGACGGATATTTCCTTCTGGATCAATAAGGTATACAATCAGTGAAGATTCTTCTTCCGTGCTAATAGTTACTTCTAAACTACTATCCTCCGGACCGATCTCAACAGCATGTCTGTCTCCTGAATACTTCACAATATTTAATGCTTCAAGCCCTGTTGCATCAGTAACATAAGGTAACCAAAGGCCAGATTCAGAAATCGGGAAGAACGTATCTACATCTTGACCAGGGACACCAGAATCATGGGGCCACCAATCACCCATCAATGCTTCATATCTTGGAGTGACAACCATGGTATCACCTGCAAACTCATCACCTTCAGTTAATAAATGAATCATCCCCCAATCATTTCCAATAAACATCGGTTTAGCAATAAACTCGGAAGATAATTCAGTTAAATCCTCCGGAAGAATCCGATCTGATTCTTTAGTGACTGAGAGTGACATATCTTTATCGATGACCATATTCTCAATATCTTTATATTCGCTACCGTCCACTGCAAGAACCGCAGTATCAGCTGCATCCCAATGCGTAGTTGCAACATCTGCCGCTGTTTGAATTGGATCAGTTGCATCAAGAATATATTCAGTTGCTTCCATGCCATGACGATCAAGGTAAGAATTCCAATCATCTACAAGATACTGAGTTGTGTCATCAATCGTTGTAAACCAGTTCGGTATTTGATTGTTACCTTGATACGCGATAGGTGAAACAAATCGTTCTCCATTTTCTACGTAATTTGCTGCTGGGATAGCGGCAAGATACGCATATTCATCTTTTGTACTTTCTTGGTCATCAGTAACAGTAAATATTTGTGCAACAGGTGTAATTTTATTTTGTAATGGTTTTAGCTCAGCGGGTGCTTCAGCGGTTCCACCAATAGTCAAATCAAGTTCATATACACCGGAACCATATAAGAAGTAATTATCTGGCCATTTTTCTTCATCCCATCCAGGAAAAATATCGATTAAGATTTTCCATGTACCAGACATATCCGCAGGATATTCCAATGTATCTTCACCGTAATATTGAGATTCGAAAACTAGTTCCCCATTTGGATTGTAAAGATGGATGTCAAAATCAGATCGTTCCATTGAATCTATTTCAACAAATATTCCTTCACCATTTGATACCTCAAAACTATAACAATCTTGCCAATCTGAAGAATCCAAGTATCCATAATAAGAACCAGGTGTAATAGGAGCTGCACTGTTGATATCGTCTCCTGCATCTCCACCAGTTCCAGCATCATTTTGACCGCTAATATCAACGTTAAACGTGTAGGAACCGGCTGCCTCATCAGATGATACACTAACAAAATATCGGCCAGATTCATCTGTAGTATATGATTGTCCTACTGACTGACCTTTAGTATCTGAAAGATCAACAGAAAAACCCCCATTCACTGTAGCATCAAGTTGCTGTCCACTACATGCTGTGAAATAATACCAATCTTCACTATCTCCATTAGCCGGATCAAGAGAACCTGTTCTTCCTCTGCCAGGAATACGTTCATCGACTGGTTCACCGATATACACTGGCGTTGATCGTAAAATATTATTTCCGGCATCAATATTATATCCTATATCATTTTGTTCATCATTCAGCGAAACTTGTTCTGGTTCAATGTACTTCATCTCATCGGATCTTTTTGTGATATCTACCACATTACTAACATCTATTTTTTCAGCAAAAGGAAACAATGCTGACTTATGCATATCTTGAACTTCCCCTGTGCTAAATATGGTTAGTGTTGGAGAAATTAACATAACACTGACAATCAAGACAAAAACACCAGCTTTACCTAAAAATTTTTTTCTAATATTCATTTTATTCCCCTTATTTATTTTATAATCGATTCAATTGTCCCTATATTGGAGACAATTTATCTGTAGATACAGATAGAGGTTACTTTGTTAACACTGTTAATATATATTATATGTTAGTATTAAAAACTTTTGATATAAAAATTGAATGATAATTTAAGAATATATTTTCTATTATTTCTATTTTATTATTTAAAGAAAGTATCTCAACAATCTCAGTTTCATTGCTTGAATTAAATTGACATCCCTCCAGTCCCTAAAGGAATTAGTCCAAACTTTTTAATTAATTTATTTCTCTTTAAAACCCAAGGATTTAAACCCGATCAAATCTCATTAAAAATCTTTACACATTCAAAAAATCACTTAATAAACCTTAAAACATATAAAACAAATCTAGATGTTATATTTGCAAAAAGATAATTTCGGGCCAGTGGTCTAGGGGTTATGACGTCGCCCTTACAAGGCGGAGGTCACCGGTTCAATTCCGGTCTGGCCCATGTTCTAAGCAGAGAAATTACCAGAACGTTCTTTATGCAGGATGTACTGGTTTTCTACTCTTCTGAGATCTATCCTTTATTTAAGTTGTGCACAAACCTTATAAACGAAGCAGACAATGAATTGAGTAACATAAAAAAGTTGAACTTTCAAAGGTTCATTTTTTTGTAACTGTACAAATGATTTTGTTGGTTCTTTTTTAGGTTTGAAAAGATTATATGAGTGTATAATATGGGTCGAAGAAATAGGAAAACGAGAAATAAGTATAAGAAGAAAACTTCAGAAATTTTGAGATGTGCGGTTCATACAAAACCAGTGCTTGAGCATGAATCATGTGATTCATTTACCCCGAAAGAAAATTCAAGTGGTAAAAAAATATGTGGTGGATGTAACTATTCACTTTAATGATTTCAATTTAGGTTAAATCGCATCAATAATGACATTTACTGAACTAGTTGCTCGCCGCTAATGGCATGAATAAAAAGTAATAGAAGAGATTAGGGGTTCTTCCAATCTGGTCTAATTATTTATTTTATTCCTTTTCAAGTATTATTTATCTTTTAAGAACGTCACAAGTTTTTCAAGTGACTTAGCTCGATGAGATACTTTATTTTTTTCGTTTGTTTCAAGTTCTGCA
>JAGXLH010000091.1:2996-6262 GCA_018334795.1 Thermoplasmatota archaeon | reverse complement strand
CCTGAGAGATAAACTCATCAACCTCACCAAGAACACCTCCAACCATAAGCACCGCCAATGCCTTTTTAGTACCCTTCACTGCATATACTCCAGACGCATTTACATACCGACAAAGAAATGCTGAAGCCCTACCAAGTAATCGATCACCAATCACACAATCAGAAAAATCAGCATCAGTAGACTCAATTAAATCAATAAACGGAGCAACACCCTCTCCTTTCCGTTGATCAATAATTTCTCCATCCTTAATAACTACCAATGAAACATCAGACATATGCAACAATAATCGTGCTTTTTTCAAATCCTTAACAATACGTTCATCCATCATAGCACATCAACATTACACACCACGTAATAAACATGATTCCACGAGTGGTGATGCAAGATTTTTCATTTCATTAAAATCATCAGCAGTAAATGGTATAGTATCTGATAATAAATCTTGATTGATCACAGTGACATCTTTTTTAAACTGTTGTAAATAATATCGTTTTGCTCCCTTAATCAAAGAAGCAACACGTTTCACATCTTCTTTTTCTAAAAGACCGGGAATCATGGTGGTTTTAAACTCATAATCAGCAGCTTTTTCCATGATCAACTCAATTGATCGTTTAATCTTCTCAACATCAACATGAACTCCTGCTAAGGAATCGTATTTATCAATTGGTGCTTTTACATCCATAGACACATAATCAACTAGATTCGCATCAATTAACTGGTCTAATCGATCTGGAAAGGTTCCATTGGTATCAACTTTTACTAAAAATCCGCGATCCTTTACTTCCTTCATAAACAAGCCAATATCTTCATGAAGCAAGGGTTCTCCACCAGTAATGGAAAGGGCATCAAGTTTACCCACACGATCATCCAAAAAAGAAAGAACATGATCAACAGGAACCAAGTCCGTATTCCCATACACCATGTCTAAATTATAGCAAAAGGGACAGCGAAAATTACATCCCACCGTCCACACAATCGCACAAATCTTACCTGGAAAATCCAATAATGAAGTTTCCTGTAATCCGCCAAGTTTTACATTCATGCTTTCGCCAGCATTTTCTTTTTACCTTTCTTTCCTTTTTCAAAAGGAGCAAATGTTTGTCGATCTGTAAACTCACGTTGTTTTCCTTTATTCCACTGATTCACCGGTCGTAAATAACCAACTACTCGTGAATACACTTCACACACCGTGGTTTCACCGTCTTGTTCACATTTTGGACAAAACTCATGTTCCCCCGCAATATATCCATGTTCCGGGCACACACTAAAGGTTGGCGTGATCGTATAATAGGGTAATTCATAGTTTTCAGCGACTTTCCGAACAAGTTGCTTAACAGCATCAGGATTCGGTGCATCCTCACCAAGGAAAATATGAAGTACTGTTCCACCTGTATACCTGGTTTGCAATCCATCCTGTAAATCTAATGCCTTAAACACATCGGTGGTAAACCCAACCGGAAGCTGTGTGGAATTCGTATAATACGGTTCCACGTCTCTATCACCATTCCGCCGGTAATTCTCCTGATTATACACTCTAATATCCGGATATGTTTTTTTATCGATACGAGCCATCCGATAACTTGCCCCTTCAGCTGGAGTTGCCTCTAGATTAAAAATACTGCCGGTTTCCTCCTGGTAATCAGAGATTCTATCCCGCATATGATCCATTACTTTTTCAGCAAACTTCTCTCCTTCAGGATCACCAATGCTTTTATTCATAAAATTAAGCAAGGCATCATTCATTCCGATAAGACCAATTGTTGAAAAATGATTCTTCCAGAATTGACCATATGCTTTTTTGATATCTGCTAGATAAAATCGGGAATACGGATGTAAGCCAGTTTCAGTAAGATTTTCAATGACCTCTCGTTTGATGATCAGGCTTTCTTTTGCTAAATCCATCATTTCATCTAATCGATTGAAAAAATCTTTTTCATCCTGCGCAAGATAACCAATACGAGGAAGATTAATAGTGACAACACCAATGGATCCAGTTTTTGGATTCGCACCAAATAATCCACCGCCTCGTTTCCTTAGTTCCCTATTATCCAATCGAAGCCGGCAACACATACTCCGAGCGTCTTCAGGAGACATACTACTATTGATGAAATTGGAAAAATATGGAATTCCATATTTTGCGGTCATCTCCCAAAGTGAATCTAGTTTTTCGTTCTCCCAGTCAAAATCCTTTGTGATATTATATGTTGGAATGGGAAACGTAAATGGTCTACCCTGAGCATCACCCTCAATCATGATCTCAGCGAATGTCTGATTAATCATAACCATTTCTTCTTGATATTCCTTGTAACTTGTTTCTTGAGGTTGACCGCCAATAATTACGGGTTCATCCTTCATATACGATGGAACTGTAAGATCAAGAGTGATATTTGTGAATGGACTTTGAAATCCAACACGAGTCGGCACATTCATGTTATACATAAATTTCTGCATTTCTTGTTTCACTTGCGCATAGGTAAGATTATCAGATCTGATGAATGGAGCAAGCAACGTGTCAAAGTTTGAAAGGGCTTGTGCACCCGCGGCTTCTCCTTGAAGCGTGTACAAATAATTCACTATTTGCATCAATGCCGTGCCAAAATGTTTTGCTGGTTTGCTTTCAATTTTTCCTGAAACACCCTTAAATCCTTTCATCAAAATATCTTGTAAATCCCAGCCTACACAATTATGATTCCACATGCCATTAACCACAAGCGTATGAGACTCTGTGGTGATATCATAAATATACTCATCTGGAATCTCGGTTTGCTGATTATTCAATACTTTGTGCCAACCTGATCCCTCTGCTCGCCATGCTTTTGTTGAAATAGTAGCAGATTGATATTTAACAGAAGGAATCGAGTGTTGAAGTGTTCTAAAACTCATGCCATAAAGTGGATAATGCTGAGTGATCAATCTTCCATTATAGGACCTAGTAGAACCCACTCCTTCAAGATTTCGATCTCGAACGGTAAATCCAACAAGGTTTAACACAACTGACATTTGTTCAAGTAAGGTTCGAGAAGCAGTGCGTAACACGATACTAGTTTGAGACGTGGTAACTGATCCATCACCATCAATTATTCCAGCAATAACACCTTGAACGAAATTCTTGTTATATTGTAAAATGTTAGCAGGTAATCTTTTTTCTTTACTAATTCCCTTGATATCAAAGATAGTGTCCATTACATAATTGGTAAATGTAGAATTTGCGATTTGTAAGGTAATATGTCCATCTTCGGTTTTAAGATACGGCCTGCAACCAAATT
>JAGXLH010000091.1:0-2154 GCA_018334795.1 Thermoplasmatota archaeon | reverse complement strand
TCATTGACCTTCCAATCCATCATGGATAGATATCCATCAACCACATCGATATCTTTGAGTAACCCACCGATTTCCCTGATGTCTTCATGTTGATGACGATACAAAATATAGGCTTTTGCTGTTTTTGCGTGGCCTTCTTCAATGAGTACTTTTTCAACGGTATCCTGGGCTTTTTCAACAGTTGGTATTTCCCCAGGTTTAAGATTTTTTTGAAGTGTATCTAATACTTTTTCAGTTATTTCTGTTGCTCGACGGTGATCTTTTCCTCCGACAGCTTGTGCTGCTTTCCATATCGCATTGGTGATACGGAATGGATTGAAATCATCTATTTTCCCATCGCGTTTTTTAATTTTTCTAATCATGTTTACTTTTTTCCTCCATTATGATTTATTGGTAAGTTTTTGGACCTCTTCTTCAAAGAGTGTAATATCAGCAAATGATCGGTAAACTGAAGCGAAGCGGATGTAGGCGACCTCATCGATTTTTTTGAGTTCTTCCATCACAAATTCTCCGATACGAGTACTTGAAATCTCTTCTTTTCCTTCTTTTCGGATGTGTTCTTCAATGGTGTCAAGTAGATTTTCTATTTGTTCTGGACTTACGGGTCGTTTTTCAAGCGCTTTGACAATACCGGTTTTGATTTTACTTTTATCGTATTTTTCTCTTCGTCCATCTTTTTTGATGATGTAAATTGGACTCATTTCAATGTGTTCGTAGGTGGTGAATCTACGATGGCATGAAAGGCATTCTCGACGGCGACGGATGGAGTATATTCCGGTGTCGCGAGAATCGGTTACCTTTGTATTTTCATGTTGACAATATGGACATTGCATCCTTCATCACATTCCCTACGAATTATACAATATATTGTATTTTAATCCGTCCCTTATACACTATATAGTATTCAATTTTGGGTTCTTAAAGCTTTCTATATTCATTAAAAAAGGATTTTTTAAGTCAAAAAAACCTAACCTTCCCGTGGGAAAAGTAAATGGGAAACTGGCTATTTAAATCTATGTCAGAGGTCAATGAAACTATCAAAATCCTTTGCTTTTATAATCTCTGCAGAACCAACAATTTCATTTAAAATAGATCTGTAAGAAATATCCTCTTCAATTTCTTTAATCGTAGATAATCTTGCCTTTGTTGCAGGTTTTTTTGGAACCGCAGTACATTCATCAGATGGAAGAATTGAAAGATCGAAAGTTCCTATTTTTTTCGCAATTGAAATGATTTCTTCTTTATCAAAACCAATCAATGGCCTGAGAACAGGAATTTTTACCACCTGATCGATGGTTCGAATGTTTTGCAGGGTTTGTGAAGCCACCTGTCCAAGAGAATCTCCCATAATAAGTGCATCAGCATTTTCTTTTTGTCCAATCAACTTTGCATATCGAAGCATCATGCGTTTGCACAAAACACAGGTAAACCGTTTTGGAATCAGATCAATAAGATGAGTTAACATCTTTCCATGTGAAACAAGATAAATCTTTACTTCTGCATCAATGATTTCATCAAGTTTTTTTGCAATCTTAATCGTATTTTTAATTTCCCGGTCATCCGTAAATGGTCGGTTATCCGCATGAACAAAAACAAAGGAATCAACACATTGAGAAAGAGAATATATGGCAACCGGAGAATCAATACCACTAGAGAGCAATGCAATAGATTTCATACTGTTTCCTTTCTTAAAAAATCAAAATATTCTTTTAATCCATCAACCAAAGGAAGCACAATGATCTCAGGAACGTCATACGAATGAAGTTGATCTATTCGTTTAATGGTAGCATCCACTTTTTCATCAATCGTTTTGATGAATAATACCGTTTCTTTCTCAGTTTCAATTAATCCGTCCCATCTATACATGGATTCAACGGTAGGAATAATATTAACACAAGCAACTAGTTTTTCTTCCAAAAGTTTTTGTGCTATCGTTCTTGCTTCGTTAACATCTGCAGTCGAACAATAAATAAGTTTAGGCATGTGAAAACAAGGTGAAAAAAGAAGTATTTCATATTAATTACTTTGTATTGAATATTTGTAATCCCGCTTCATTAATAGTTTGTTTTAAATCTACTTTTTCTCCATGGAACAAATGACTTTTACACCTACAATCGCTACTTCCAAAAGAAGGGATTGATTGAAAAGAATGGG
>JAGXLH010000090.1 GCA_018334795.1 Thermoplasmatota archaeon | reverse complement strand
CTGGCCAAGGATCGGGATAATAAATCAAACTATAATTTTCAAATGGAGTAAGATTGTGTCCATTGAACACAAAATCAAATTCTTCACCTGATAATTCGTATTTCATCTTTCCCCAGGATCCATTCTCAGTTATATTCCACGAAATGGGATCTTTTTCATACAGGTATAAATGCGCTATATTTGATTTTCCAGCTTGTCCATGAGGACCTTTAGCAGTCACACAGGTAACAAACGTTGAACTAATCACTAGCGTTATTACTATCACTATCCAACCTTTTTTTGCCATCATAAAAATCCACGCCTCTATTTTTATAAAGCATCTTATTTAATAATTGAGAGGAAAAACCGAAAAAGTAGCAATTAACCAAAATGACAATTCAATAATAATAATCTAAATAGGTCAATATTAACAGTATAACAATAATAGAAATAAAAAAGACAAAAACCATTCCTAACCTGCTCTATTCAGTTAGTTCTTCCTTTCATCAATCATATAATTGTTCAAGATGTTTTCCATATTTTTCAAGAATCGCTCGTCGTTTGATCTTCATCGTTTGGGTAAGCATCCCATTTTCATGCGTAAAATCTTCAGTGATAAAAAAATATTTTTTTGGGATTTCATATTTCCGAAAGTCATCTTTAAGTGATTTTGAGATCGCATCACATAAAAACTTTTTTAGATCTGAACCTGGTTTAGCAACTCCTGCAATCAAATCCGAAGGATGAATGTCTAGTTTCATTTCATGAGCCCACTCCTCAATGTTTTCGGTGTCAAGTGCTACTAAGCACACATTATATTCTTTTCCATCACCGTACACCATTGCATTAGCAACATACGGAAGCCGTTTGATGCCTTCTTCAATAGTAGCTGGAAAAATATATTTTCCATTCTGAAGTTTATATTGTTCCTTGATTCTTCCCGTGATAAACAAAAATCCATCATCATCAAGTGTACCCCGATCACCTGTTCGAAGCCCGCCATCATCCTGTAAGACCTTTTTTGTTTCCTCTGGTTTATTGTAATATCCTATCATCACCTGCGGACCATACACTACGATTTCTCCATCATCCCGATCTTTATCATTTACTGATTGATCAATCACTACTTTTGTTTGTTCTACGGGTTTACCCACACTACCGAATTTATAGGCTTTTGGAGCATTCATAGTTATCACCGGTGAGGTTTCCGTTAGTCCATACGCATCATAAGTTGGAATACCAATACTATAAAAAAATAAAGCAACATCTTCATTCATGCGAGCACTAGCAGTCAAAGAAAACTGCAGTCTTGCACCGAATCGTTCCCGTATTTTATCAAGAACAAGTTTATTTAACAGTCGATAACCTACGTTAGTTTTTCCGGTTAGAAATCTTTTCTTCGCTGAAGAAACAGCCATAGTGAAAAGTTTTTGTTTCAATCCACCTTCTTCATTCATCCGTTTGTAAATTCCTTTATAAATGGTATTAAACACTCGGGGAACTGACATTAAGATTGTTGGTCTGACCTTGACTAGATCTGATCCCATTTTTTTAATGGTATCCATCAATCCAATCGATCCACCAAACTGAAGCACATTATGTAACTCCGCTGTAATCGCATAGGAATGCGCCCACGGAAGATGACTAAATGAAACCGTTTCCTCAGTTAGATCTTCCTTATATAAATGATACCCTGCTTGAGAAGCAAAACACAAATTCCCATGAGATAACATCACTCCCTTAGGACTGCCGGTTGTTCCAGACGTATAAATAATCACCGCGGCATCTTTTGGTTCAGGATGAAATGATGAAACAGGATTCTTTTTCCCAATTTCTTCAAAAGCAGTCATACTATGTTCATCTGTTCCCTCAATAACGATAATGTGTTCAAGACTTGGAATCAAATCAATAAAATCCTTCACTTTTTCATAAATATTTTGTGTACTAACAATAAGAATTTTACACGCAGCATCCCTAAGCACATACTCCCACATGGAATATAATTCCTTTTCATACATGGGAACAAACCAAGCACCAACACCAAACGATGCAATCTCAGCAATAAACCACTCTGTTCGATTCCTGGAGATAATGCCAACACGATCCCCTTTCTTTACACCAAGTTTAGCAAGTCCTCCACGTAGATTTTTAATCCGTTCTCCAACTTGTTTATAGGTTACCCATTCATACTCACCGGAATCATTTTTAGTACCAAATAATGGGTTATCTGCATAGTTACATTCGGCCGTTTCAAAAAGTTCAACAAGATTTTGATAATCATTCTGCTTCCAGATATCATTAGATACGTTCATATTTAATCGCCCAAAGAGTACAATTAGCAAAGTGGGCTTAACCGGATTTGAACCGGTGATTTCCGCCATGTGAAGGCGACGTCATAACCGCTAGACCATAAGCCCAACAACAATTGGAATGTATTAGGTCATGAATAAACCTGTTAGATAAATGTTTTTCGACCAAATCAACCTTGTTTTTTGAAGAAACCTTTATCAATATTAACAAGGTTTATTATTTTATACATTCATCCAATGGATTTGTTCATATGATAGAAGATTTAATATCTGCTCTTTTAAAAAAATTCAAAAAAGAAAAAAAAGATTCCCCACCAGAGGAATCTACACCGGATTCTGATGTTGATTCAACGTCAACACCTGCTACAAAAGAAGATGTGGTAGAATACCGGGAAGTATTATATTCAGATAAACCAAATCCAGTTTATCATAAAAAATCCCCATCTCGTAAGTTGTTATTTACTGATGTTGATTCCGTTGAATCTGATATTGATGATATTAATAAAGAAAGAGAAGCAGAAAATGGTAACGTTGAAAAACGAGTCGATATGATTTTGACAAAAAAGAAACAAAAAATCAAAAAACCTATGAGCCGAAAACCAGCAAATGTAGTATATGTTGTCAGTAAACCACAGCCTGGTCAAGTAAAAGGTGATTGGGCAGTAAGAAGTCATCGGAAGATTTTTAGTCATCATCGGACCAAACAAGCAGCGATAAAAAAAGCACGAACCATAGCAATAGATCGTGATGCAACCGTTTTAGTACAAAACACAGATGGAACGTTTAGTGATGGGTTTAAGCCTCGCAGGAAAAATAATAATTCACAATAATTTTTTTATAAACTAAACAATTTTTGGTTGAACAAGTATGATATCAGTGCTACGAATTGGTCACCGCCCCTACAGAGATAAACGAATTACTACTCATGTTGCATTGGTTGCTCGAGCATTTGGTGCTGATTCCATTTTTATTGATACTCATGATGATAAAATTGAGGAAACCGTTCATTCAGTCTGCAATCGATTTGGTGGTAATTTTTCTATTCAAACCGGTGTATCTCCTATGAAAATCATTAAGAAGTGGGAAGGTTCCATTGTTCATCTCACTATGTATGGAGAAACTGTTAAGGAATCTTTAAAGGTTTTAGATACAAAAAAAGATTTATTACTTATTGTTGGTGCTGAAAAGGTTCCACCACAATTTTATGATATTGCTGATATTAATGTTGCTGTTGGAAATCAACCACATTCTGAAGTAGCAGCGGTTGCTATTTTTTTAGATCGATTCACAAATCAATCCTGGGAACACGACCAGTTTGATGGAGAGATGACCATTATTCCATCAAAACATGGAAAAAAGGTGATAAGTACAGATGACAACAAAAAATGAGTTAACTGATAAAAAAGGTATTCCATCAGCTGAAAAATGTTTGATTATTCTAACGAATGCAGGATGTTCTGAACAAGTGATTTGTCATTGTAAAGCGGTTAGAGATGTCGCAATGCATATTGTTGATCATACAATGGATGTTAATAAAAAATTAGTGGAGTCAGGAGCGCTTCTGCATGATATTGGTCGGTCCAAAACCCATGGGATTGATCATGCGATGGTTGGCGGACGTATTGCAACAAAATTAGGATTATCTGAAAAAATAGTTCACATTATAGAACGTCATATTGGTGCTGGATTAACTCCATCTGTTGCCAAATCCTTAGGTCTTCCATTTAAAGATTTCATGCCAAAAACCATTGAAGAAAAAATCGTGTGTCATGCAGATAATTTAATCGATGATTGCAATCGGCAGGATATTGAAGTAGAAGTAGAACGAGCATTACTAGAGAATCATAAAGAGTATGCGATGCAACTTGTGAAATTACATAAAGAAATCAGTGAGTTAATAGGAATGGATGCAAATAAGGTGTAAACGAACCAGAAAAAAATATATATGGTTTCCAGGATGTAGCCTAAAACACAAGCATCATGTTTTTTTCAATTCGCAGGGGTAGCCAAGCATGGCCAACGGCGCAAGGTTGAGGGCCTTGTCCTGTAGAGGTCCGCGAGTTCAAATCTCGTCCCCTGCATTTTTTTATCATTTTAACGGGAAAAAATCAAAATTTTTAAAAAATCAATCCCCTGCACGCTTTCACCGGTGAAAAACCTTATTTTTCTAACATATTATTGGTAAAAATAGATTTGTTCTCGGAAAAGATTCAATGAACTGGTAATGTTTTTTGTGTAACCTTTTTATACTAATAATTTATAACTTAGTTACATGAATAGTACTTCCATTTCACGGAGGGAATCAGAGATCATTACAAAGATCAAAGAACACGAACTGGCAGTATTTACTCCAAAAGATGTTCAACGGTTCCTTGATATCTCAAAAAGAAACACCTATCAAATCCTTCAACGAATGAAACAAAAAAATATTATCATAAACGTGGAACAGGGCAAATATATGCTAAAGGAACAATGGAATTCGTTAGATATCTACGACATTGCCTCCTTGCTCATAACACCATCCTACATTGGATTTTGGAGTGCATTACATATTCACCATCTCACCGATCAAGTTCCTCAAAAGATTTTTGTTGTTACCACAAAACGAAAGAGATCACAGCGATTACAGCACCAAAAAATCTCCTTTGTCACCGTAAAACCTGATTGGTTTTTTGGCTATGAACGATATGATAATCTTATTGTTTCAGATAAAGAAAAAACAATCATCGACTGCTTGCATCTACCCACATATGCTGGTGGTATCTCTCAGATTTATAACGCGTTATCAGATGAACTAAACATCGAACGATTGATTTCGTATTGTCAACAAACAAAAAGTTCTACGATAGCATCACGACTTGGGTTTTTATTAGAAAAGAAACAATTACTTAAAGACAATACGCCTCTGAAAGAAATGATAACTTCTTATGCATTACTTGATCCTGAGGGAGACGATAAAAAACTGAATAGCAAATGGAAACTATACACTGGTGGTGAAATCGAATGATAACCCGGGAACAATTACGAAGGATTCATTCAGCAAATCTTCCATTACATGTGTTCGAACAAGATTATATTCAAGCCCTTTTCCTCCACATCATCTATAAACGTTCAGAATCACTGATATTCAAAGGTGGAACATATCTTAAACATGCATATGGTCTCGACCGGTTCTCTGAAGACCTTGATTTCACCCTTATTAAACCAATACCGCATCTAGATAAGAAATTTCAACAGATGGCAGATGAGCTCTCCTTATTTGGTGTAACTGCAACTATTGATCATATTGAAGAAAAAACAATATCGATTAATGCAAGACTAGTGTATAACGGTCCATTATACACAGGATCAGAACGATCACAAGGTCATATTCACCTAGAACTTTCAAAACGAAATGATATCATACATGATCCTGAATGGACACGACTTTTTTTCCCATATCCTGAACTCAGAGTTATCTCCGTACTTGGGTTAAGAAAAGAAGAAGTGCTCGCTGAAAAATTACGAGCACTGTCAATGAGGAAAAAACCACGTGATCTCTATGATGTTTGGTTTTTGCTTAATCAACAGACATCTATTGATCTTATGCTTTTCCAAAAGAAAATGAAAATAGTTCATGAACCTCCAGAGGTTTCAATTACTATAGGTGAGAAGGAATGGCATCAGGATCTTGCAACGCTTCTTGAACATCCTCCTTCTTTTGAACAGGTAAAAACTGATGTTATTAGCATGCTTAAATCCTCCGAGATATCTATTTATTAATAGAATTGATTTTTTAGGGACTTCTATCATCTTTTTCCAACTACCTTGGTAAAGAAAAACCATATTTTTTAATCTCTAGTTAAATACCTCTCCCTTGCGTTCATATGAATGTTAAAAATCTTTCATTTAGTAAATGGGTATTACGGGCATTATAATGGTGTTTAGTATTTTTTTTATAATTTATCACATTCTATCTGACCTCCTTCAGTCTAAAGAAAAGGGATTTCTAACATTTTAATCA
>JAGXLH010000089.1 GCA_018334795.1 Thermoplasmatota archaeon | reverse complement strand
GAACTGAAAAGCATTAAAAACAGATTAGAAAAACTTGGAAAGAAAACAGATGAAGAGGCCCCATAAAACCTATTACTGGGGTTTCTTTACCATCTTTTAATTAGATTTAATTGATATTGAAAGGAGATCGTACCGTCATGCAACAAAAACAAATGGAAGAACGAAAAAAACAACAAGAATCCATTAAGAAGAATCTTAGTCAGATTAAGCAAGTCATTGTGATATTGAGTGGAAAAGGAGGCGTTGGGAAAAGTACGGTGTCAACCAATTTAGCACTTACCCTTGCGCAACAAGGACATTTCGTTGGATTATTAGATAGTGATATGCATGGACCAACGATTCCAACCATGCTTGGGCTTGAAAACACACGCATCATGCAATCAGCTGATGGATTGAAACCTGTGCAAGCAACCGAGAATTTAAAGGTGCTTTCCATGGGATTTCTCATCAAAAATCAGGATGAAGCAATTATTTGGCGAGGACCAATGAAGATGGGTGCAATCAGACAACTCATCGGTGATTTCAATTGGGGACCACTTGATTATTTGATCATTGACCTACCACCTGGAACTGGTGATGAACCACTAAGTATCGCTCAAATCATTCCAAAAATAACTGGTGCAATCATTGTGACCACTCCTCAAGATGTTGCCCTTGTCAGTGTCCGCAAATCAATCACGTTTGTCAATAAATTAAAGATTCCTGTTGTTGGTATCATTGAAAACATGAGCGGATTTACTTGCCCGCACTGTGGGAAAAAAGTTGATATTTTTAAGACTGGTGGAGGTAAAAAAGCAGCTGAAGACTTAAACCTGCCGTTCCTTGGGGATATTCCACTTGATCCAACTATTGTAGAAACTGGAGATAGCGGGACGACGACGATGATAAAAGATTCAACGTTAAGTACTTCATTTGAAAAGATTGCGGAAAATGTGAAAAAAAGTATTAAAGATCAGGAGGAAAAATAATCATGCCTGGTGGAGATGGAACGGGACCAGCGGGTCAAGGAAGTGGATATGGGCAAGGCCGCAGAGGCGGTGCTGGACGCGGTTTAGGGCAAGGTGGCGGCACTGCGCAAGGTCCTGGTGGACGATGCCGATGTCCAAATTGTGGTCATACTGAACCGCATCAACTTGGAACCCCTTGTTATCATCGGAAATGCCCGAAATGTGGTGCTCCCATGACCCGTGCATAAATAACATCTGTTAATGACAATAGTTATTAAAGAGAGATGAATTCGCCCATTTCATAGTGAATATTATGAAAATAATTGTAACTGCAACAGAAAAGGATCTTAACGCACCAGTTGATCCTCGTTTTGGACGATGTCAATACTTTATCACTGTTGATTCCGAAACCCTTGAATTTAACGCATTGGAAAACAATCAAAAAAATGCAATGGGTGGTGCAGGAGTACAAGCGGCACAAACTGTATCTAATGCAAAAGTTGACGCAGTCATCACTGGAGCAGTTGGCCCAAATGCATTTCAAACATTAAAAGCAGCAAATGTTAAGATTTTCACTGGTGCAACAGGGACTGTGAAAGATGCAGTTGATGCATTTAAAAATGGATCATTAGAAGAAACAGATATGTCTACGGTTGGCTCCCATCATGGCATGGGTGGCGGTCGTGGTCGTCGAAGATAAGATGTGATTGTTATGAAAGTTGGAATACCGTCAATGGGAGAAAAAGGCTTAGATGAACAAGTCGGTCAACATTTCGGCCGAGTTACCCACTATACCATCGTCGATCTAGATACCGATGATGTTAATGTCATCCCTAATACCAGTCATCACATGGGTGGAACCGTTGAACCACCTGAACTCTTAAAAAAAGAAGGAGTGTGTGCGATGCTTTGTTCTGGTCTGGGCAGACGAGCCATTAATCTTTTCGAACAAATGGGTATCGATGTGTATGTTGGAGCGTCAGGAAAAGTCCGTGATGCAGTCACTGCCTATAAACAAGGAAACTTACAGCAGGCAACCATGGCTGATGGTTGTCAAGAACACACGTTTGGTGGACATCACCACAATCACTAATCTTTCACAAATTTTTCTTTTATTCAAATAACAATAGGAGGCATAAGTAGATATGCAGACTCATCTTGATTGTATCCCTTGTTTTTTACATCAATCACTTGAAGCCGCACGCATGGCAACCCGTGATGAAAAAAAACATGAAGAAGTAATGAAAAAGGTTATGAATCACTTACAAACCATTGATTTTACTCATTCACCCCCTGAAATCTCACAACATGTTCACCATATCATCCGAACAGTAACGGGTAATACTGATCCCTATGAAAAAGTGAAACTAGAAGCAAATCAACATGCAAAAGACCAGTATCCAACGTTGAAAAAAATGGTTGAACAAAGTGATGAGCCTTTGTTAATTGCTGCAAAACTAGCAATCATTGGTAATGTGATTGATTTTGGAACCATGAATCGAATGAATGTCAAAGATATGGTTGATAACATCGCGCATAAACCGTTTGATGATACGGGATATGAATCATTTAAACAACGCGTGAACGATGCAAAAACAATCGTGTATTTAGCAGATAACACGGGTGAAATCTTTTTTGATCGACTGCTTCTTGAACAATTAAAAGATGAAAAACGGCATGTTACGTATGTTGTGAAACAGTATCCAATCATTAATGATGCCACAGCAGATGATGCAGCATATGCTGGTATAGATGCATATGCAGATATCATAGCAGGTGATAAAGATGCTACTTATTCAGCGCCAGGTTTAGTTCTCTCAAACATGTCTACTGAGCTAAAAGATTTAATCAATGATGCAGATCTAGTGATATCTAAAGGTCAGGGAAATTATGAATCCTTAAGTGACATTGATCGAGAAATCTTTTTTTTATTAATGGTGAAATGTCCGCTTGTTGCCAGTAACATTGGCATTGATGTTGGTACCATGGTGTTGAAGGTGAAACAATGAAGATTGCTATTGCTAGTGGAAAAGGAGGCACAGGGAAAACAACAGTGGCGGTTAATTTAGCATTAAGTGCAGATAATGCACAATTGTTAGATGCTGATGTCGAAGAACCGAATGCAAACTTGTTTTTACATACCAAGTTTTCAGAAGAAAGAAAAGTAACTGTTTATGTTCCTGAGATTAATAAGGATAGATGCACATATTGCGGAGAATGTAGTAAGTTTTGTGCCTATAATGCACTTGCAGTGGTTCCCAACAAAGTGCTTGTGTTTGCTGACTTATGTCATTCCTGCAAAGGCTGTGAACTGGTGTGCCCCGAGGATGCTGTTGGTTGGCGGAATCGAGAAGTGGGCATGCTTCGTAGAGGAGAACAAAACGGCATTTCTGTTGTTGAAGGAGATTTGAACCCTGGTGAAAGCCAAGCGATTCCAGTTATTAAAGCAGTGAAACAAGAAATTAATCTTGAAAAAACCGTAATTATTGATGCGCCACCAGGAACCTCTTGTCCCGTCATGGAAGCAATTGAGGATAGTGATTTTGTAATTCTAGTAACTGAGCCGACTCCGTTTGGTCTTCATGATTTAAAACTAGCTGTTGACGTAACCCGGCGGATGAAACTACCGTTTGGTGTGGTGATCAACCGATATGGCGTTGGTGATAAACGAGTAGAATTATATTGCCAACAAGAAGAAATCCCGGTTTTGTTAAAGATACCACATGAAACTCTGATTGCTTCGTTGTATTCAGATGGCGAACCTTTTGTTAATCATATGCCTGCTTTAAAACAAGATTTTCAAGAGTTATTAACTCGAATTAAGCAGGAGGTTTCTTCATGAAACAAGTAACCATCATTAGTGGCAAAGGAGGCACAGGTAAAACAACGATTACTGCTGCATTTGCTGCGTTAGCTCGAAATGCAGTGCTTGCTGATTGTGATGTTGATGCAGCAGATTTACATTTAATTTTAAAACCAGTTGTGAAAAAAACAGTTGGATTTCATGGTCTTGCAGTTGCAACCATTGATGAGGAAAAATGTATCAAGTGTATGGACTGCGTCAATCACTGTCAATTTGATGCGATAACGGAGGATATTAAAATAAAATATGAAGCCTGTGAAGGCTGTGGTGTGTGTGAACTGGTGTGCCCAGTAAATGCTGCAACCATGATCCAACGTGATTCCGGATTGTTATTTGAATCAGAGACTCGTTTTGGTCCTATGGTTCATGCACGATTGAATACCGCTGAGGAATCCTCCGGGAAATTAGTTACTGAAGTTCGCCATCACGCAGAGGATGTTGCTAAAAAGAGAGATAAAGACGTGGTGTTAATTGATGGTCCACCAGGTGTTGGATGTCCAGTGATCAGTGCAATTACCGGTGTTGATTTAGTGGTGATTGTAACCGAGCCAACCTTTTCAGGGATTCATGATTTAAAGCGAGTGATTGATGTGGCAAATCATTTTGAGATTCCACAAGCAATCATCATCAATAAAAAAGATATCAATCCAAAGAAAACAAATGAGATCAAATCGTTTTGTGAAAATCACGATATTCCCTTGTTAGGATCTATTCCTTATGATACCTTGGCCACAAAGGCAATGATTGAGGAAAAAGCAATTCCTGAGTATGATAAAGGAAATGTTACTTCATCAATTATTGAATCTTGGGCAGCGTTACGTAATGTTTTAAATCTATCCTAAGTTGAACCATAAATCATAAAAATGATTCTAGTATTTTTTTCTTTAGAGTTGAATTATGATGAAACATGTTCATTATACTGATGTGAAAGCTGAAGAGGTTGATGTTGAAGGAGCAAAAGAAGCTAAGATTCGTTGGTTAATCACCAAAAAAGATGGTGCCAAGAATTTTACCATGAGATTATTTGATGTTGAATCTGGAGGGTGTACACCGTTACATCAGCATGATTGGGAACATGAAGTTTTTATTGTATCTGGATCTGGAGAACTTCGAAACAAGGAAAGTAAGGATGCATTTACACAAGGTGATGTTATTTTTGTTCCACCAATGGAATGGCATCAATTTGTGAATACTGGTGATGAACGTTTACAGTTTATTTGTGTGATTCCCTATAGAAAATAAACGTTAGGGTATTTTTAGTGATTTAAACGTTGAAAAACAGTTATGGTTGTGTAAATATTATGCACAATCGTTATATAGGATGATCGCCATAAACAAGTGATAGCCACAAAAACCAAATAAAAAAATAAGAAAACACAGGAAATATGAAACCATGATCAAACTCTTTGATAAACTCACCAAAAAAAGGAAACCAGACCACCTTCCTTTAAAAAAATCAGATTGGCCAAAACACGTTGAAGAACTTAACAAAGAAACCTTTGATGAATTCACCAATAAATATCCACTTACCATCATTGATTTCTGGGCTCCCTGGTGCAAACCATGTAAAACCATGCTACCTCGACTCCGACGATTAGAACGAATCTATCAAGGAAAAGTAGCCTTTGGCCGATTGAATACTCAAAAAGAAAAAGAAATCGCAAAAAAATATAATATTCGCGGCATTCCTCATTTCGGCATCTTTCGCTACGGAGAAAAAATAGCAAGTGCAACTGGCACACAATCAGTTGGCGAAATCAAAGAGGTCATCAACAAATATCTCGATAAATACTCCTAACCAACACCATTTCTTTTCATTCATATTTTACCAACGTTTTAATATTGTAACCTCTGTTCATTTTACACTATGAGGAGGAAAACGCTTTCCATTCAGTGTAATCAATGCGGAAAAGAAATCTTTTCATACGTCAAAATAGGTAAAGGACATGTGTGGCATTGCTGGAAAAAACGTATCCTCAAAGACAACAGCATCAAAGATGGAAAATACGTCCACTGTAGTTGTGGTAACCTCATCGGAAAAGACGAACGCGTATGGATCAAACTAAAACAACATCATGTCAATATTGAATAAATAGTACAAATCAACAGACCCTGGAGCATTATTCAAATATGGATAAAAAACAACAACTCGATCAGTTAAATACACAAATTCAAACCTGTCAACGATGTAAATTGGCAGATACCCGAAACCACGCATTACCTGGCGAAGGAAACCCAAACGCCCGATTGTTTCTTATCGCTCAAGCACCAGGAGAAGTTGAAGATAACAAAGGCAACATGTTTCTTGGTCCCTCCGGAAAAGTACTCGATAAACTCCTCAGTGCCGCAGGTATTTCTCGAGATGAAATTTATATGACCAATCTCATCAAATGTCATCTTCCAAAAAATCGAAAACCCAAACATGATGAAATAGAAGCATGCCATCAGTATTTAGATCAAGAAATCAACAGTATAAAACCAGCATTTCTCAT
>JAGXLH010000015.1 GCA_018334795.1 Thermoplasmatota archaeon | reverse complement strand
TTCAAATCAATTCCATTCTCATTCCATCGTTCATCTGATTCCCTGCCATCTGGATTCAAAAGAGGAATTATAAAAATATTTGATTCATTTAATATAGATTTCATCGAAGCATTCTTTTTATTGATAAGGATATATTCAGCTAGATATAAACAAGATTCTCCTGCTTCCCATTCATTTCCATGAATACATCCATCAAAAACACAATCATATTTTTCACCAAATTTTTTCTCATTAGTTATTTGTGCACACCATATATCTCGATTAAGGACACTCTTTCCGATTGAAAACATCTCAACATAATCTGGGAATCTTTCTTCCAATGTACTAAGAAAAACTTCAGTTCTTTCATAATCATGATACGTTTCATTAATCCATGAGGGAAGCTTTAAAGCAAAATCAGAGAACATAGTCGATTTCTTAGTTTCATTTTCTTTTGCATTATTCTGTTCTTTTGATAAACATCCTGACCATGATGCTAAAACAATCATAACAATAAGAAATAATATTTTAATTGAAAACCAATTATATTTTAGATTCATTCTAAAAAACCTCACATTAGACCTGTTTTCAAAACATTCTATCATAACGTTAAAGAAAACAAATCTGAAACAAATACAACTCTTGATTTATGTTGTTTTAATCGTACCTAATACTGGCTCATAGATTAGCCCTTTATCCATCAATGAATTCAAGGTTTCATCAACCCGAACATCATCCAATCCTTCTTTTTCACATTTTTTTGTGATCTCATCCCAGGAAATACCATCATCTCCTTCTTGGGATTTGATGACGTTCATCACAATCTCTTCTGCCTCTTCATCTTGTTCATCAACCGTGGTAGTAGGCATCTTAGGTTCTGTTCCAGCACCAGATTCCGAAGATGATCCTTCTAATTTAGTTGTAGTTGCTTCTGCTTGCTCTCCCATACTCACATAATCAACGGCATCCTGAAGCATTTGCACGTATTTTTCCACAAGTAAACGATCATAATGATCAAAAGCAATGGATACCCCTTCAGCAATAGGTTTATAAAAACCCACGTTTAACAACGCATCTGCAGTCACTGTGTCCATGGATGAAGCTTCTTTTACTGCGTCAATACGATCCTTGGTATGAATGATTGTTTCTAAAATCCACTGATCACGAAGAGATGCAGTCACCTCAACGATTTGTTCAGGACGAACAGATGCATACATTGCATCACCATCCTCGGGTTGATACGACCGAGATTTTCCAGTAACTGCTACAAATGACGGAACATCAAATGATTGTAATTTTTCTGTCATCTCTGGTTGATACTGACCAGAAAACAAGGTAAAAACACCTGTTGGATCTGAGACATGAGCACGAACAAAACTACCATCCTCCGACATCACTTCAACATCAGTAAGCACACCTACAAAAAACAAACGATTTACTTTACTGCCAAGTGGTGTAACAACATAAGATGGAGCCATTTTTTCTTCACCTTTAAGAGAAACCATCGCATCATTATATTCCATGGCAAACACTCGCCATGCATGTTCACGTTTCATTCCAATTCCTCCAGTAAACTTCGAACATGATCAACTTTACTTTTCACATCTTCATCAACAACTTCAATAGTATCAGCTAAAAATGTTGATCCATAAAAATCTTGTAATGAATTTCCTTTCATACTCACCACCCGAGCGAACAGCGATTCATTCAATAGTGAATGTAATTCTTCCGGATTCATCTGCTTGCACTCATCCATAGTTTTTCCGATGACTCGTTCGGCTTGATCCTTGTTCATAATTGTTTTTACCGAACCTGTTCCATCATCCACAACACATTTAATTCGCAAATCTGGGATTCCATCTACCTTTCCATGAACTCTACAACCATCTTCACGAAGTACTTGATTGCATTCTGGACAACGAAGAATGATGCCTGAACCTTGTTGAATTTCGATCACTCGTCCAGAAACACTTACATCATACATTCCCTGCTTATTGTTAAGTTCAAATAAGTGTAGAGATCGGGTGGGAATATCAGATTCTTTTATCTGTTTTTTTTGTTTTTTTACTTCTGCGTTTTCATCAAGATTCACCTGTGGCATACCTCGAAATGATTTCACATATCCACCTTTGATATGCACTGTTGATTCTTTAGAAAGTTTGAAATCTTCCCATGCAGTGAATGGAATCTTACCTGTTGAATCACCAAGAATTCCGGTAAACATTGTTTTTTTATCCTCATCAACCATAATCTCCTTTTCTTCAACTGATAATACTTTTGCACTCATTTCAACGGTTCCTACAAGAGGAGTGATTTCATTAATTGTTACCTTCTTAGGTTCAAATGTTTCCTTAGGTAATGCATCTTTTTCTTTTTGTTCGATCATCACTTGATTTCCAAAATTAAGTTGTACTTTTCCTCGCCACTCTCGAGTGTATGCATTCGCAATTTCAACAATATCTCCTTCATTCATGGCAGGTTTATCCCATGCAGTGAATGGTAACGTACCACTTTCATCACGAAGTAAACCAGAAAAAATAGTTCGCGGTTGGCCTTTCACCATGATTTCTTTTGGATTAATGGATACTACTTGAGCCACAAGTTTTACATTTCTTGTATTAGGTTGTAAATCAGCAAGAAGAGTGCGTTCAACTGAACCCGGTGGAACAGAAGTATTCACTCCAAATTTCTTCAGCAATGTTTGTTTTGCTTGTTTAACTGGAACACCATAGTCCAAAAATTTTTCTAGTTCCTCAGCTACTTCTTGAGCTGAAATCGCCTTCTTTTTTTGATCATCTAATCTGGAAAGAATGTCTTGTGCGTGCTGATTTAGATTTTCATTGGTCAAAAGATATACCCCCACAGTCAACTACAAGGCTGAATGCGTTTTTTGTTATATGAATGTATGCTTCTTTGTTAAATTCTTAACGAATTCTTATTTAATACAAACCATGAATATTTCCATGGTCATCAAGATTGATGAAATCTGACATTGGTTTTTCTGGAAGACCTGGCATAGTAGTGATCTTTCCAGTCATTGGCACTAAAAAACCAGCTCCAGCTGAAAAACGAATATTTCGAACGGTTATCTTAAAATCTTTGGGCCTTCCAAGAAGATTTGAATCATCTGAAAGGCTATATTGGGTCTTTGCAACACAAATCGGAAGATTTCCTAATCCATGTCGTTCACATAATCTGAGGTCTTGTTCGGCCTCAACACCATATACTACTCGATTTGCTCCATATATTTTTCTAGCGATTACGTCGATTTTTTCTTTAACTGATAAATCAAGGTCATATAATGGTTTAAATTGAGATGGTTTTTGTTGCATCAGTGAAACAATTTTTCCTGCAAGTTCAATCCCTCCTTCACCTCCGTCACTCCAAACATCTACTACTGCAAAGGGAACATTTTTTTGTTGACAGAATGATTCCACGATTTCAATTTCTTCTTGAGTATCATCAATGAAATGATTCAATCCAATGATTACAGGAACACCAAATAATTGAATGTTTTCTAAATGTTTTTCAAGATTTAAAAGACCCTTTTTCACAGCCGTACTATCTGATCCTTTCCCATTACGTTTCAACGCTCTGATACTAGCAAGAAGAACCACTCCATCTGGATGAAGATCTCCTGTACGGCATACTATATCAAAAAATTTTTCAGCACCAAGTTCCGATCCAAAACCAGCTTCAGTAACAAAATAATCAGATAGTTTTAAACCCATTTTCGTTGAAATCAAACTACTTGTTCCATGAGCAATATTAGCAAACGGTCCACCATGGACAAAAGCAGGAACTCCTTCAAGTGTTTGCACAAGATTTGGTTTCATCGCATCTTTTAACAATGCACTCATTGCACCAACAGCCTTTAAGTCTTTAGCATAAATCGGTTTATCATCGTACGTATAAGCAACGATAATACGAGAAATTCGTTGTTTTAAATCATGAATGTCTTTTGCTAAACAAAGAATGGCCATGATCTCTGAAGCTGGAGTTATCGCAAATGAATTTTCGTGAGGAACTCCATGTTTAGGACCACCTAAACCAACAACCACATTTCTAAGGGCACGATCACTAATATCTAACACCCGAGGCCATACAATATAACGTTGATCGATATGAAATGCATCACCATGATGTAAATGATTATCCAGTAAACTAGCTAAAAGATTATGGGCACTTGTTATCGCATGCATGTCGCCAGTGAAATGAAGATTGATATCTTCCATAGGGACAACTTGAGCATATCCGCCACCAGTTGCACCACCTTTCATTCCCATAATTGGTCCAAGAGACGGCTCGCGAATACCAAGCATGGTTTTTTTCCCAAGTTTTGCTAACGCTTGTGCAAGACCAATGGTCACTGTTGTTTTTCCTTCTCCTTCTGGAGTGGGATTCATGGTAGTAACAAGAATAAGTTTCCCATCAGACTCAGACTTTAATCGAGACCAAGCAGAAAGGGAAACTTTTCCTTTGTAATCTCCACAAGGCGTAATTTCTTCCTTATTTAATCCTGCTTTTTCAGCAATTGGAAAAATATCCTGTAATAGCGCATTCTTAGCGATTTCAATATCTGATTTCATACTGGTCAATGTTAAGAGAGAAAAGGATTGTTTAAAGTTTTCTCACATCGAAAATGGTTTTACATTTTCTTTGCAACGATATCTTCAACCATCTTCTTTTCTTTTTCAGATTCATTACGAAGCGTTTTTAATTCATCACTTATGTTTTCTACAAAATCCGTATCTTTAATCGAGCTAAGATTGATTTCTACGTTAAGAACCGCTGCATGAACCGCAGCATAGCCAAGTAATGCAGCTACTCCAGCATCAGTGATTGAATTCGTATTTCCTTTTTTTGCGATATCAATGGAAAGATGCAACACTTCTTTAGCGGTTTGCGCTGTTTTTAATGGGATTTCCGCTGCTTTTTTATATCCTTTTTGAATCGCTTGAGATCGTTTCTTTTTTTGCTCCTCAGTTTCCTTTGGCATTTTAAAAGAAGCCATTACATCATTAAACGCATTTGTATCCTCATCAATAAGTGCGGTTAATCGTTTCTGCAATTTTTTTACTTGATGACTTAACTTAGAAATATCATCTTGAACGTTTTCATAGTTTTTCTTTCCAATGGTAAGTTGACAAACCATTGAATCAAGTGCTGCAGCAAGAGATCCCGATAATGCAGCAACACTTCCACCGCCAGGAGCTGGAGAGGAGGAACCTAGTTCAGATAAAAACGAGGAAATCGGTGATGACGCAAGTGGTCCTTGTTCTTCAATCATATATTCGATGACTTTTTCATTGGGTTTGAACTCGTAAAGATCAGAAAGACAAAGATGTTGAATGGCAAGGGAAACCAGATCGTCCTCATCTGAAATATTTTTGTTATTTTGTTTTGCATAAAACCTTCCTGCGAGTACTAATGATTCTTTTGGGACTAATCCAACAATTTCACTCCCAGTCACATGTACATCATATTTTTTTGCTTCTGCTTTTACCGTTTCATATACATCATGCATGTTAACCTCTTTGTAATTCAAAAGGTTCATAGAGACCTGAGCAGTGTTTTCATCATACATCATTCCACCAGCTTGCACACCTTTGAATTTACCTGGTATTCGTTCAGCTTTTCCATTGGAACCAATGATTTTATTTCCCTCTTTGTCTTTTTTTACTCGGCCACTGGTTCGGATAACTCCTGCGATTTTTGATGCAATGCTTTTATCGCTGGTGTTCAGATTAATGTTATATGCAATCAGGATATCTCGGCAACCTGTTGCTGTTGCTCCACTTTTTGGGACAAATTCAGCTTTTCCAAAATCTGGTTTAAATGAAGGATCTTTGAATTTTTCTTCAAGTGCTTCATATTCACCTTTTCGAATACTAGGCAGTTTCACTCGTTCTGGTTTCGATGCTGATTTTGCATATAAGAAGACGGGGATATGAAGTTCTTCAGCCATTCTTTTGCCAAATTTTTTTGACAATTCGACACAATCATCATCTGTAACTCCTTTTATTGGAATGAATGGCATCACATCAAGAGCGCCCATACGAGCATGTTCTCCTTTATGATGGCGCATGTCAATGAGAGCAATACCTACTTTAGTGGCTTGAAATGCAGCTTCTAATACGTTTTCAGGAGAACCAACAAAAGTGTACACGGTTCGGTTAAAATCTTCACCTGGGTCTACATTTAGCACTTTTACTCCTTTAACTGATTGAGCAGCTGCTGTAATTGCATTAATAATTGCTTTATCTTTACCTTCACTAAAATTTGGGACACATTCAACTATTTGATCCAAAATAAATCACCGTAAACCCTTAATTAAGGATTGTCTTTTAACCATTTGGATTGTTAACCATGAGATCAATAGATTTACTGATAAAAAATGCTGAAGAATTAATTACGTTACAAGGTACGAATCATGCTAGAAAAAAAGAGGAAATGAATGAGTTAGGTATCATTAAACAAGGGATGCTAGCAATTGATGATGGAAAAATCGTTGATGTTGGCAGTGATTTAAACTATGATGCCAAAAAAATAATAGATGCTTCAGGGAAAATTGTTATTCCGGGTTTTGTAGATCCTCATACTCATCTTGTTTTTGGTGGAACTAGAGAATTTGAACTTGATTGGAAACTCCATGGATTAACGTATATGGATATCAAAAGGAAAGGTGGTGGTATTGATTACACCGTAACCCATACTAGAGATGCTAGTTTTAACTCTTTGTATCAGCAAGGCAACAAACGCCTTGATACTATGCTTTCATATGGAACAACGACCTGTGAGGCTAAGAGTGGATATGGTCTTAATTTTGAATCGGAAAAAAGAATTTTAGATGTTCAAAATAAGTTAAATAAGGATCATAAAGTTGATATTATTTCCACGTTTTTAGGAGCTCATTCCATCCCGAAAGAGATGAATGATGAGGATTATGTTGATTTAGTAATTAATGAAATGATTCCAATGGCCAAAACACATGCAAAGTTTTGTGATGTGTTTTGCGAACAAGGTTTTTTTACGATTGATCAATCCCGGCGTATTTTAGAAGCTGGGAAAAAAGCAGGGCTTGTTCCAAAGATTCATGCTGATGAACTTATTGATACTAACGGTGGATTGCTTGCTGCTGAGATTGGTGCGATTAGTGCTGAGCATTTATTGAAAACAAATGAAGAAAGTATGAGAAAAATGGCTGAAAAAAATGTTATTGGAGTGATGCTCCCAGGAACACCGTTTTCATTGATGATGAACGAATATGCTCCAGCTAGAAAAATGATTGATAAAGGCGTTCCGATTGCTCTTGCTACTGATTTAAATCCGAATTGTTATGTGGAAAATATGCAGTTTATGATGCAACTTGGATGTTTTAATATGAAGTTGACTCCTGCTGAAGCTCTTACTGCATCCACCTTTAATGCTGCCTGTGCAATTGATCAACAGGAGTGGATTGGAAGTTTAGATGTGGGAAAACAAGCTGACGTTCTTCTTCTTGATGTTTCAAACTATCAGATGATTCCCTATCATTTTGGTATTAATCATGTTTCCACTGTGATTAAAAAAGGAGAAATCGTACGTTCAAACAAGAAATGATCATATGTTTTATCAGTTCTTTTTTTGGTTGTGATCTTTTATGCTGTGTGCGGGTATTTCATTCGTATGGTAAGTTCAACTATTCGGAAATCTGATGTGTTTTCAGTTAACGCATGAATGAGGAGGATAAATTCAAGTAAAAGATTTATTAATATGGGATAAAGGCTATTTTTCTAATTAAAGGCTGTAATAATACTCCCCATCTTTACGTTGATTTCTATCCATATATGAATCAGGTTTGTTTACACGTGGACGGTGTGTTTCTTCATCTCTACGAAATGTTATATCCACGTTTTTCAAAAATCGATTCATTCCTTCATGAAGACTATATGGACCTTGAGCAATACCCTTTTTACCCGGCGATCCATCAAAGACCACTAATGCATCACTGATCATATCAATGAAATATACATCATGGTCTACAATCATTGCAGACTTTCCTGTTTTTTCAACGATACGACGAATTGCCCTAGAGGTAATCATCCGCTGCTCACTATCTAGATATGCAGATGGTTCATCGACTAGATACATGTCAACATTCTGAACTAAAGAATTTGCAATCGCAACACGTTGCAATTCTCCTCCAGAAAGTGTGTTGATTTGTTTATCCAGTAAATATTTCAATCGGAACGGTTCGAATAATTCTGCTTGGTAAAAGGGGGAAGTAAATAACAGTTGTGCATTTCGTTCAAAAAATTCTCGAATGGTTCCTTCAAAATCTGGAGAAATATATTGAGGTTTGTAACTAACTTTCAGATCGGTTTCTATTTCACCTTCTGTTGGTTTGCTTACTCCAGCAAGCATTTTTACAAATGTAGTTTTACCAATTGCATTTGGACCAACAATGCCAATGGTTTCTCCTTTTCTGATATTGCCACTTCCAATGGTTAAAGAAAATTCTTCAAATCTTTTTTCCAATCCACCATAGGAAATTAGAATGGATAGCTCTTGACGTTTTTTGGGTGGGTGATCGAAAAATTCTATTTTTTCTCCAAATCGAATGTTTTCTTCACTAAGATATCCTGAAAGATAGGTATTGATTGCATGACGGACACCACGAGGATGAGTGACTACACCATATCCTCCCTCAGTACCATACATTAAATGCACGGAATCAGCGAGAAAATCAAGAATCGCTAAATCATGTTCGATGACCATTACTTTTTTTGTTTCAGAAAGTTTCTTGATGATTCGGGCTACTTTTAATCGTTGATGAATATCTAGATAGGATGATGGTTCATCGAAAAAGTAGAGATCAACATCTTTGAGTAATGCTGCAGCAATAGACATTAATTGTAGTTCTCCGCCAGAGATTGTTCCAGCACTGATCTCTTTATCCAAAATACCTTCAATGCCAAGTTGAGCAACAATGTCATCAAACTGATCTGAAGTATCTGATTTTTTTAACAAATCCCTAATTTTCCCATTCATTACTCGCGGTAATTTATCAACATATTGTGGTTTGACGACAGATGAAAGTGTTCCTTGTTTGATTTGTTTGAAATGACTTTGCAACTCAGTTGCTGCATAATAATCAACGATTGCATCCCATGTTGATTCTTGATCAATTTCTCCTAAATTTGGAGTGAGTTGTCCGGATAATATTTTTATCGCTGTTGTTTTACCAATACCGTTTGGTCCAAGAATACCTATGCATTTTCCTTTTTTTGGTATGGGTAAACGAAAAATCCTGAAACCGTTTCTTCCAAATTGATGGATGAGATCGGTATCTAATTCTTCTGCAAGTCCAATGATTTTAATTGCATCAAATGGGCATTTATGAACACAAATTCCGCAACCAACGCAGAGTTCTTCAGAAATGATGGGTTTTTCATCATCTCCTTTTATGATTGTTTCATCGCCAGCTCGAACTCTCGGACAAAACTTAATGCATTCATGAGAACAGTTTTTTGGTTTACATCGATCTCTAAGTAAGACTGCTATACGCATAATTTCAACAAATGGACAATACGGGGGATATTAAAAGATTTTAGTTTGTTTTTCCTTTTCTCTGATGTTTTTTCACCGATAAATCCTTTAACTAATACTTGCATGCTTTTTTTGATTCTCATTAAGATGAAACGATTGAGGGAATGTATATGGTGAAAATTACGTTAGATGAGCAAAGTATTGACGCGTTAGTGAATTATGCAAAAAAACATCCTGATGATCTTCGAGATCTTATCAAGATTGTTGGTGAGGAAATACTTTCTGTGCTTATGGAACGGGATATGTTAGATAAAGGAGCGAATTTGTATCGGGAGATACAACAATCAATAAATTATACATATAAAGAATAATTAAATAGTATAAAACCAATTTTTCTCTTTTCTTATTTTTTTGGCTCTTCTCCAAATTTTGGTAGGCAAATCTAGCGATTTCCTTTAGATCGGATTAAATGAGGAAATTTGATCTAATCACTTCTTCACAAATTTGGATTATTGATCTTTGTTGAAATCAGATCAAAATGTATGTCTCAATCCTCCTCTGTTAAGGATTGAATCATTAATAGAATCAAAGATAAATAACGTTTTCTCAAAGGAATTACACCAATCTAAAAATGGGTAAGACTTTTACTTTATAACAATTTCTTCCCAATTTGATACTTCCCTGTTATGTGCAACATCAATTGCTATTATTCGAATGGTGATTGTTTCATTAGTGGGAAATCTGCCAAGTTCACAACCGTAAACTGGTTGATTGGTTTGATTCTTTTTTGGATCTTCCAGATGTCTCTGTTGGATTGGGTGCTGTGCATATTCAAATAAAGTTTTTGAAAATATATTCTGTTTAATCTGGTATTCTACCATTGCTTTTTTTAATGGAAACTCTGAATCTGTGGTTATGTTTGTATACATAGATATTGTGGTTTCGTTCGTTGGGTTTTTAGGTGACCAAGTAATCGTGTTTATTGAGGGATTGTGAGGGGAGGAGGTGTCATTGATAATGAATGATCGTTGAATGATTTGTTGATTATTGGATTTGTCAACTGTTTTAATTGATAGTTTATGTATACCTGGCGAGAAATGAGTTATATTAATTGTTTTCATCCATTGTGTTGTACCTTGACAGCGTATCCAGTTGCAGTCATCGATGGAAAGTTCAACTGCTTTGATCATATGATTATCGCTACTTATACCATGAATGATGTATTGTTTTTCTTCTAGTGAGATGATTTCATAGGAAGTTGGTGATTGTATTTTTGTGGTTGGTGGTATGGAATCGATGAGTGTTATTTGTTTTTCTGTTGAACAGTTTTTGCTGTTTACTTTTAACGTATAGAATCCTGGTTTCCAAGAAATGGTGTTTAGTGTTTTTTTCCATTCGCCACTTGGAATATTGATGTTTTTATTATTAATGCTTAAAATACATTCGTCTGATGAAATCCCGGTTACTTCTATTGTTTCCCCAACTTGAATTTGTGGGTTTTGAAACGTTGTTGTTGATGGTTTTATGATGGTGATGTATTCTTCTGAAGTTTCTTTTGTTATTGAAAAATTCAAATTTACTTGTGAATGTATCTTCTGATGGGGATTATACAGGACGATATAGTATGGTTTATCATTCAAAATAATATTATCATTTATGGTACTATCTCTCTTAAAATAATTTGATTTAAATCGCTTATTATTATCATATTTGATATATTCTTGCTCGTTAAGTATGAAAAAAGATAGGGGAGTTTTTGATGGATATTGTCCAATATCATTATTTCTCACATTTGCCTGATACTGAAATCCGTTACTATCTAGAGAAGCAGAGAAAGTAATTAGATCTTCATCAGATGAATTTTCATGAATAATTCCCTCTGGTTTTCTTTCAGAACTAATGGTTGGGAATCGAATAGAGAAATCAGTATTGACTGCATTTTTTAATCGTTTTACGATAGTCCAGGAAGCAAAAGGAAATGGTAATTGATCAAGAGGCTGCTGAATTAAAAAAACATATTCATCATGCTTTCCAAGAGTAAAATCACAAACTCCCTGTGCATCAGTGTAATTCCAAATACTAATGGTTAACCCATCGATAACATCAGATGTATTTTCAATTCGATTTGTTATCCGATGATAGATATTTTCTAAAAATGATTCTTGGACACTCTTTGGAAGAAATGACCAAAATTTTTCAAGAGCATCTAAAATTTTATTCTTATACCAGCTTATATCTTTTAATCCGTTCACCAAAGCTGTTACTCTAACACCATCTAATGAATTGCCCGTCAAATCAGTAACAAGAAATGAAACATTAACTTGATCCTCTTTTGGAATATATCTTGAGCTAACCTCTGAAACAACGCCATCTCCACGCCATGAAAAAACTGAGGACATATCCTTTCCCCAACCATCCGCATATACTAAAGGAGTATCAACGGTTCCACCGGTATCTGACCACCAGTTATCGTTTTGATGCCATCCTTGATCATAAAATTCCCTCCAGACATGATCCTCCGCGATATTACAAACACTAACTGACGGAATAAGAACTGATCGAAGACCTGCAACAGCAATTCGTTGTAATTCACCACACCATCCATTATGCTGATGAGCAATCAAATTTGGTTGACCGGGTCTATCACCAGTTGCTTGATATGGAACTGTTTTTCCTACCCAGTAGCTCACTGCTTCAATACCGGTTGGATGGTGCATGATGCTTTCCTGCCAATCTCTATTTGCATGTTGATGATAGGATTGTTCATCCCATAAAAATGAAATATTTCTAATTTTTTCCAAAAGTAAAGGATAACCTATATCATTATGGTAAAAAATGTAATCCCTCCAAAAATATTCATAAATAAAAGAGGGTGTTTCACTGAGGATTTGTGGATGCACAATATACCAATAATAAATATCTTTTGGCAGCATTCGATTGATTGTTTGATTCTTATGAAGAATACTATATTGGATCGTTGAGTAATAATCTGCTGAATCCTCATTAATTTCAATGATATTTGCATATGAAATGTATGCTTCCACCATGTAAATTTGTTTTACATTCCGTGAAATTAGTGAGGGATCTGGTGGATTTCCAAGAGGAGAATGGGCGATACAGAAAGCAATCTCATCAGTATGTTTTTTACTTGCATTTAGAATCAGATATGCATATGGTAATGGATTTTTAATTTCGTTGAATTGAAGTATTAATGAATCTTTGAGCCAATCCGGTGTTTTTACAATGGCTTTTTTCAAAGTTTCAGAAAATGAATTTGTTACTGGTTTTGTAATCTTAGAAAACGAATGACTAGATGGAGTATACTTTATTACATATTCTTCGCCAGGTTCAATCAGTACTGAACTAGCAAAACCGGATACTTTCTGTTGAGAATCAACAGTGTTTATGGAATTTGGATTACTTAAAATTGGATAACCAAAAGAAACACTTATGAAGATAAAAATTACTAGAAAACACCAAAGTTTTTGCTGTTTATTTACTAGGTCAACAACCATATGAGTAATACTTCCTAATGTTATAACAATAAAATAACTCTAATTATTATATAAATCGTTTGGTACTTTTACTGTCCTTTAAAGAATGAAAAATAATTTCATTTGATTTTCGCTTGACAAAAAGAATTCATCTTACAACCATTACATTTCCCTTTATCATGATGATTACGAATAACTTTTTCAGTTTGTAAGATTTGCCGCATTTGATTTATCGTTGATTTCAATATTTTTTTCTCTTTATACGTGAATTGGATTTTAAATCGCTTATTTGTATCAGTATACACTAAATAACCGTATGGAGAAGGTCTACGATACTGTTCTTTTGCAAGTTGACAATAGGATAATAATTGCATGACGTGATGGGATTTTGGAACCTGATGATTTCCAGTTTTTACTTCTACAGGGATTCGTTTCCAGCCTTTTTTCAAAATAAGATCTGGTTTTCCAACAAGGGGGTATTTTTTAGACGTTAATGAAGACGGCGAACCATGCAGATCATCATAGATAATTTTTCCAGAGGGAATTAATGAGATTTTCTTAGATTTTTTTACCCAAAATATAAGAAAAATACCGACAGCGATAAGGACAATTGCTACACTTAGTACTATCCAACTAGTTAACATAATAACCTTATCCAATCAATCCAAACCAATTAACTATCACGAAAATAAATAAAAGTACTATTCCGGATAGTAATAAATAATAACTTAATCGAAGTAATAAACGAGTAATATGGGTTTTTTTGCCAATAGCATCATGAATTTTCATTCCATGTGATTTCTTCTTTAACAATTTTTTTGAAGATGAACCTTTATAGCCTCGTCGTTTAAGGAACCAAGATACTGAACAAAACGTGAATTGACCTATTTCCGATGCTGAAAATAGTTTATCATCCTCTCTCATAATCATTCCTTATCAACCGTTTGCATAAATAATATTTCAACGTTGATACATAAAAGTTAACCAAACTTACTGTGTACTTACAGGGGTTCAGTCCACAACATAATCTATTTATCACTCAATTCGTTTGATGTTAAACATAAGAGGATTGTTCATGACCCATATCATTGGTATTCGTCGAGAAGATAAAAACGAGTGGGAACAACGCGTTCCACTCATCCCAGACCACATTAAAGAAATCCAAGAAAACCACGACATCTCATTCCTCATTCAACCCTCAAAAATTCGGGCATACAATGATAAATCATATCAAAAAGCTGGTGCAATCATATCTGAAGACCTATCAAAAGCTTCAGTTATTTTTGCAGTTAAAGAAATTCCTGAATCATTTTTCCAAAAAAATAAAACCTACATCTTTTTTTCCCACACAATTAAGGGGCAATTATACAATATGTCCATGCTAAAAAAAATGATGGAGTTAAATTGTACACTCATTGATTATGAACGAATCGTTGATGAAAATAATAGACGATTGATTTTTTTTGGAAGATACGCAGGAATTGCTGGAATGGTGGATACATTATGGGGCTTTGGAGAGCGATTAGAAAAACAAGATCACATTAGAAATCCATTCAGCAAAATAAAACAAACCTATCAATATGAATCATTAACAAAACTGAAACAACATTTTACTGATATTGGTAACTATATAGAAAGCCATGGACTACCCGAATCAATTAATCCCGTGATCATTGGATTTGCAGGTTATGGCAATGTGTCAAATGGAGCACAAGAAATCTTAGATTTACTTCCTTTTGTTGAATTGCAACCACAACAACTCAAAACTGTTTTTGACGAACCAGACCCTCATACATTATACAAGGTTGTATTCAAAGAAGAGGACATGGTTCAACCTAAAAATCCATCTAATCCATTTCAATTACAAGATTATTACCACTATCCGGAAAAATACACCTCGACCTTCGAACAATACATTCCTTATCTTTCAATTCTAATCAATGCGATTTATTGGGATAACAGATATCCGCGATTAGTAACCAAACATTTCCTAAAATCATATCTTGAAACTCCAACAGAACTACGACTTAATATCATTGGTGATATTAGTATTGATATCAATGGAGCAATTGAACCCACCGCAAAAGCAACCACTCCAGATAATCCAATTTTTGTGTATCATCCACGAACAGATACTCTGACTGATGGAGTCAAAGGTGAGGGTATTGCAATCATGGCGGTAGATAATCTTCCCTGTGAACTTCCAAAAGATTCATCCCGTTCATTCAGTGAAATCCTCTGGCATTTTGTTCCTTTAATTGCGAAAACTGATTACTCAGTATTGTTTGATCAATTATCCCTTCCCCCAGAAATAAAACGAGCTGTGATCTTACACAATGGGCAACTAACACCACAATATACCTATATCAGCAAATATTTATAATTTGGTTTTATTTGCCACAGTCAAAAAAAACTCTTCTAAAGAGGTGACCATAATACATGAATCATGTTTTAGTCCTAGGTGCTGGTATGGTTTCCAGGCCACTTGTTAGATACCTTTTAGATTTATCGGGTGTCACGGTGACTATGGCCAGTCGCACGGTAGAGAAAGCAGAAGCAATTATTGATAATCATTCAGATGGAACCGCAGTAACTCTTGATGTTCAAAATGATGATAAGCTTGAATCACTTGTAAAAAATGCAGATGTAATCGTTAGTTTACTTCCGTATACATTTCATGTGAAAGTAGCAAAACTTTGCATTATTCATAAGAAGCATTTGGTGACTACTTCCTATGTAAGTAATGAAATGCAAGCACTTGATGAGGATGCAAAACAAGCTGGAATTTTATTGTTAAACGAATGTGGTCTTGATCCTGGCATTGATCATATGAGTGCGATGAAAATCATTCATGATGTGCAAAACAAAAGTGGATACATCCAACATTTCAAATCAACAACAGGAGCCCTACCATCTCATGAAAACAATACCAATCCGTTTGGTTATAAATTCAGTTGGTCACCTCGAGGTGTTTTACTTGCTTCACGAAACCCTGCAAAATGGTTAGAAAACGGAGAAACTGTTTCTATACCAGGTGAAAAACTTTTTGAAAATTATAGATTACAAGATGTACCTGATGTTGGAACTTTTGAAAATTATCCAAACCGTGATTCTGTTCAATACAAAGATATTTATGGATTAAAAAAGGCTGAAACTGTATATCGGGGAACCTTTCGAATGACGGGGTGGTGTGAAACATTACGATCAATAGCTGAAATAGGTTGGCTTGACGACAAAGAAATGGATACTTCGAACATAAAAACGTATGCTGATATCACAGCTCATTTATTATCAACAAACAAAGATAATTTATATGGGAAAACCGCTTTAACCTTACATCTCCCAAATTATGCTGCGGTCCTGAAACGATTGGAGTGGCTTGGATTGTTCAGTGATATTTTATTGCCTGAAGATAAAAACAATCCCTTAGATTATTTGAACGTGTTGACCTTGGAGAAGATGGCGTTGCCAGAAGATGAAAAAGATATGATTGTTATGCATCATGAATTCACCGCTGTTTATGATGACAAAAAAGAATATCGGACATCAACTCTGGTAAACTATGGAGAACCACATGGCGATAGTGCTGTTGCTCGAACGGTAGCTTTTCCAGCAGCAATTGCTGTGAAAATGATTTTAAACAACACCATACAAATGACGGGTGTCCATATCCCGATTATTCCTGAGATATATGATCCGATCCTTGATGAACTCGAAACAATGAACGTAAAATTTAAAGAAACAAAAAAACAACTCTAACCGTTCTCATTTTCACCTTTTTTTCTTTTTTATTTTTTTGTCGTAAGTTTTTAAAGTAATGAAAGCCTTATTACTATTATAAAAATGGGGACATAAGCATGAAACATAATGTTTTCAAAATCATATCAAATGATTTTCTCTTCTTTTTAATAAAAAAACATCGATTAATTTTTAGATGTATTGTAAAAATGAGACCATTTGGTAATTCATTGAATAATCGGAGGTTGTTCATTAAATGAAAAATAAATTTATTATTATGATAATAATAGGACTGTTATCTGCTCAGGTGATGAGTATCCCTCTTCATCATAATCCCTTAGCTTCGAAAACCGCTACTGAAGAATCTAAGATCCTAATCCAAATTGATACTACCAAGGGTCTGCCACTAATTCCAAGTACGATGGAGATTGTGAGTGGCTATCCTGGCTCCTATATCGAACTAATTACGACTGAAAAAGAACTTGATTATTTTTCAGATCAACATGTATCATACACCATAAAAGACACAAATTTAGATGAAGCCGCACTATCAACTATTGATTCATATCCAACGTTAGATGAATTTGAAGAGCAATTAGAAACTATTGCATCTGATTATCCGGAGATAACTTCTTTATTTAGTATTGGAAAAAGTTATGAAGATCGGGATTTATGGTGTCTTGAAATAACGGATAATCCAGGCCAGGATGAACAGGAACCAGAAGTCCTTTTTATGGGGGTTCATCATGCACGTGAATGGCCAACACTTGCAGTTACCTTAACGTTAATAAAAGAATTAGTTGAATCATATGAAGAAAATGAAACCATAAAAGAATTGGTGAATAACAGACGAATTTGGGTTATCCCTTGTGTAAATCCGGATGGATATCATTATGATCACGATGAATTTAATGGTAATAAATGGTGGCGAAAAAATAGGCATTATTTCCCAGATTTTAGATTATATGGAGTTGATCTCAATAGAAATTATGGTGGAAGCAGCAATGGCCTGCCTGAATCAATGTGGGGTTCATTTGGGATTAGTCATCATCCAAAATCTTCAGTTTTTTGTGGTACCGAACCATTTTCAGAATTAGAAATACAGCATATCAAACAGTTTTTCCTCAATCACAGCATAGATGCATCTATTAGTTGGCATACATATGGTGAACTTGTGATGTGGCCATGGGGATATACAACTGAAGATCAAGCACCTGATGAAGAATATATGAGTGCGATTGGAAACGATATCGCTCAAGAAATCACTCAAATTGATGGATCTGGGTGTTATACACCTACTCAGAGCTCTGGATTATATCCAACAACAGGTGATACCACAGATTGGTTTTATGGCTATAGTCATTATGTTCTTGGGAGACCACATTTTGCATATACCATTGAATCTGGTGATTCATTCCATCCGGATGAATCATATTTAAAACAGGTGTGTGATGAAAATGTGGATGGTGCACTTGTTTTATTAAAAGAAGCTGAAAATATCACTCAGGTTCCTAGCCGAGTGATACCGCCGAAGGTGATTCAAACTCGTATTTGTGAAAATAATTCACTTTCAGTAGTGTGGGAAGAACGAAATCCACAAGCAGGATTACAAAAAGTCTTAGTTGAACAATTGTCTGATTGTTCGATTGCTGTTGATCAGGTAACTGAGGAAAATAATCATTGGGATCTATCAGGTTTTTCCATTAGTTCTTCACGATCTCAATCTGGTGATTTTTCATATCAATCTCATAGGAAAGATGGTGAAGTTTCAGCAATGACAACGAGATACCCGATTTTTGTTACACCTGAAATGAAATTATCGTTTTGGTGTTCGTATGATATTGAAGAAAATTATGATTATGCGTTTGTTGAAATAAGTACAAATCAACGAACATATACGGTATTGGATTCATTTACTGGGGATAGATCAGAATGGGAGTATAATGAATATGATCTTAGTGAATATGAAGGGCAATCAGTTTTTATCCGCTTCCGTTATTTCACGGATGAAAACACAAATGAGGATGGATTTTGGGTTGATGATATTTATCCGGTGAGTACGTTTACATTAGTTTCTACGGTCTATGAAAACATTGTTTCCTCGCCATTTTATCTTTCCATTCCTGAGAATACAACGAGTTATTTCCGATTAAAAGGGTATAATGAAGTATATCGGTGGGGTGATTATGGTCAGCTGTATCCCCTTTCTGAATTTATGGGTAATATCGCTCCGCTTATTCCAACTATTTCTGGGAAGACTCGAGGAAAAACAGGTAACTCTCAAACATATAACATTCGCAGTATTGATCCTAATCAAGATGATGTTTTCTATCAAGTGAATTGGGGTGATGGTAACCAAACCGGATGGATTGGTCCATATTCATCAGATGAATCAATAGAATTTGAACACAGTTGGAATACTGATGGAACGTATACGATTACTGCCCGGGCAAAAGACACAAATGATGCAATAAGTGAATGGGGAGATTTAGAAGTACAAATGCCACATACTTTTAATCATCCGTTGATTCATCGAATTCAAATATTCATCAATTGGTTATATTCATTATCTAAATAAATGTAAAAAAAGATGAATGCAAGAAATAAAAGATTGATTATTTTTTCGTTCGTATATTCTTTTTCTTATATCGTTTGATAAATGAATTTTTTTCACCGATATCATTTTATAACTGATATAGATACCCGTCTAACAACACCATAAAGAATTGTTCCTTATGGAGGTGAAAGATAGTATGACTGTAAGCCCAGATAACGTTCATAATACGTTAAGCAGGTATATGCTTGTTGATGGATTTGACCTTGTATTGGATTTAAAAAAGAGTAAGGGATGTCAAATTTATGACTCTCGACATGACCGGTTCCTTTTAGATGGTTTTTCATTTTTTGCTTCATCTCCGTTAGGATGTAATCATCCAGCATTGAATAATCCTGAATTTATCATTAAGATTGGTGAACTTGCAGTTAACAAACCTACAAACTCTGATTTATATACTCAAGAAATGGCTGATTTTGTTGACACTTTTGGTCGTCTTGCAGTCCCGGATTATTTTAAACATTTATTTTTTATAAGTGGTGGATCACTTGCTATTGAAAATGGTTTGAAAACTGCATTTGACTGGAAAGTACAAAAAAACCTGGCAGCTGGAAACGGAGAAAAAGGGTCAAAAGTCATTCATTTTAAAGATGCATTTCATGGAAGAACAGGATATACCCTTCCTATGACTAATACCTTTGATCCGAATAAAACAAAATATTTCCCAGTTTTGCAATGGCCACGGATTATTAATCCAAAAATTGGATTTCCATTAAATGAAGAACATTTAAAACAAGTTGAAAATCTTGAAAAACAAGCGGTAGATGAAATCGAAGATGCGTTTGTACAGCATCCTGATGATATCGCAGCGCTTATCATTGAACCTATCCAAGGAGAAGGTGGAGATCATCATTTTAGAAAAGAGTTTTTCAAAGAAATCCGCCGGCTTTGCGATGACCATGATATCATGTTCATGGTTGATGAAGTACAAAGTGGTGTTGGTCTCACCGGAAAAATGTGGGCTCATGAGCATTTCGATGTCCAACCAGACATCCTTGCATTTGGTAAAAAAACACAAGTATGCGGTATCATGGTTGGCGATAAGGTAGATGAAGTGAAAGATAATGTGTTTAAGGTGGGTAGCCGGATTAACTCTACTTGGGGTGGTAATCTGGTAGATATGATACGAGCTCAAAAATATTTTGAGGTGATCGAGGAGGAACGTTTAGTACAAAACGCTGAAGTGCAAGGGAAGCGATTACTTGATGGATTAGAATCACTTGAACAAAAATATCCTCAGTTACTTTCGAATGCTCGAGGTCGTGGATTGATGTGTGCATTTGATTTGCCAACACCAGAAAGAAGAGATGAAATGAAGAATAGGTTATACAAAAACGGTCTTGTTGTACTTGGTTGTGGTGCAAGTACCATTCGTTTTAGACCGCCATTGATTATCTCTGAAAAAGAGATTGATGACACTCTTGATATTATCAATAAAACCGCTCAATCGTTCTGATAAAAAAAGGGTATTTTTGGATTTTCTTTCTCTTTTACCCTTACTTTTTTTCTAATTGATTTTTAATTTGTTTAATGACCTCGTCAATTGGTACGCGCTGCTGTTCTGTAGTATCTCGATTCCGAATAGTTACTTCATTATCATCTAAACTCTCAAAATCAACCGTTACACAAAATGGAGTTCCTATTTCATCCATTCGAGCATACCGTCTTCCAATACTGCCCCCGTCATCATACGTGGTGAAAATATCGTTTTCTCGGAATGTTTTATCCAATTTTTTTGCGATTTTTATAAGTTTTTCATCACTGATCAATGGAAAAACTCCAACTTTAACCGGTGCCATTGAGGGTGGTAATAATAATTTATGGTATAGCTCATCATTTTTTGTTTCTTCATAGTAATTATGTTCGAGTAAACAATATAGAACTCGGTCAATACCATATGAAGGTTCAATGACATGTGGAACAAATTTATCTCCTGGAACCGTTTCTGTAATCTCTTCAATATCATAGCAATTATCTGGAATGTTAATGTGTTCATTATTGACTTTTATAGTGATTGGATACGGTATGTTCTCTGCATCCATTGATTCTAATTTCTCTTTGATGATGCCTGCGCGTTGCTTGAATTCAGGTCCAAGAACATTCATCTTTGGGACGATTTGTTTTTTGGTAATTCTTTTTGGTTCATCATATCGACGTAACGCATACATATCAGTTTTTGAAGCAGTGATATGAGCATTTAAATCATAGGCGCTTCGATCCGCGATTCCGACACATTCAACCCAACCGAACCGTTCGCTGAACAATTCTGCATCCCAGCATTCCTTTGCGTAATGAGCTAGTTCATCATCTGCATGTTTTCGAAAACGAAATTTTTTAGGATCAACACCTGCATCGAGTAGAATACTTTGAGTCATATACATGTAAAATGCTAATGCTTGATTGTTGATGATGCCTTCATCAACTGCTTTTTCCATGGAAATTTTCATCTCGTTGACATTATCAAAAAGATAAAGTTTATGATTTTTTACCTCATTGAATAATTCATGGCTTTTGTTCTCCGGGTCAAAGAAGATTTCTGCTTCAGCCATGGAGAACTCTCGCATTCGAATTGGCCCTTGTCTGGGAGAGACTTCATTTCGATATCCTTTGCCAAGTTGAACAACACCAAACGGAAGTTTTTCTCTAGCGTAGCGATATAAAAGGTGAAATCCAGTAAATATTCCTTGAGCAGTTTCAGGTCGTAAAAATGCATCACGGGTTTTCCCAATACCTATTTCAGTAGAAAACATGAGATTAACAGGATGGGCATCTGAAAGTTTTGATCCGCAATCTGGACAGGTTACGGTATCATTAGCTACAGCTTCTTCAACCGTTTGATTTTCATCGATGATATCTTCAACTTTAAATGATGTTTGACATTGTTTACAATCAACGGTGAGGTCTGTGAACTCATCTACGTGACCAGATGCTTTTAAAACATCATAAAGGGTAATTGTTGGTGTACTGATTTCTATATTTGCATCTTTTAACAAATAATATTTTCTCCATAGGTTTTCAAGATTTTCTTTTAATCTGGTACCCATTGGTCCATAATCATAAAAACCTGCAGAACCTCCATAGATTTCAAAAGATGGATAGAGAAATCCTCGTCTTTTTGCTAGCATCATTATTTTATCGTAAGTATCTAAAGTCATAGAAAATGTGGTCTCCTTTTTAATAAACTACTTTGTTTTTATGATAAACATGCCATTAAATCAATATCGGTTACCATGCCAACAAGTCTGTTTTCTGAGTTAACGAGGGGAATATGACTAATGTCGTTTTTGATCATCATTTTTGCAACATTACAGACTGGTGTTCTTTTAGTAGCTGTTTTTACTTTTGGTATCATTACTTTTTCGACTGGTTCCAAAGGCAAGGAAACTTCTGAAGTTGAATGATACATTCGAACAGTATCTCGAATTCCTTCCCATGTCCATTCGTCCTCATCGTCACCAATTCCCATGTTTGATTCTTCTATTTCCTCTTTGATCTGACTGAGTTTGAAAATATCTCCATCAGATACAATTCCAATTACCTTTCGATGTTCATCTAAGACAGGTAACGCATTTTCGTTTGTGATATTAATGATTTCCATGACGATGTTAATTGGTGTTTCCTTGTATACTGGTACAACCCGAGTTGTTGATAAACTTTCGACTTTTTCGTCAAGTTTTTGTTGAACAAGTATTTTCAGTATCTCTCTTGGACTGATGATTCCAACAAGTTGATTTTTTGTATTTACCACTGGGAGTCCATGGATTCGTTTTTTGTAAAAAATTTTTGCAGCTTTTTCAATATTGTCTTTTGGTTTTACTGATACGTAATCTTCATTCATTACCATTGCTAGTTGGTCTTCTTCAGCATTTTTAAAAATATCAGTTCGAGTAACTATTCCTTTAATGATATCCGTACCTTTTTTAAGCACAGGAATACCGGTGACATCATTTTTGGATAAGATGGTCAATGCTTCTTCGACAGTTCCTGGAACATAACCCACTATCAATTCTTTTGACATTATTTCTTCAACGTTCATATCATCCCTCTTCAACCTTTTTTAGTATTGTTTTAATCTGATAATTATCTGGATTTAGAATTATCCAGTTTTTTGGGAGTTTGGAACCACGAATATTATCTTTTAAATTTAAATCTTTCCTTACATGATATGTGTTCATCAGAAATAGTTCGTCAATGGAGAAAAGATTAGGAAGATTGGCTTGAATAAACTGTATCTCTTTGATAATACTTGGAGGATGAAACATGAAGTTATCAGTTCCAAGAAAGATTTTGTTACCCGTTTTTTTCATTTTTTTAAGGTTTGGTTTCAATCCAAAGAAGTTATTCGATCTTGGACAAACAACTATGGGGATTTTTTGATCTTTTACTTTTTGCAAATCCTTTTCTGATGCTTGGTTCATGTGAACGATGAAATCAGGATGTAATGAAAGAACCTGGTCAATTGGTTCCCTAATCCGTTCACTTACATGAAGGGCGAATTTTTTGTTATTTTTCTTTGTTTGTATAACGATTTGATTAACGAAATTATAGTTCATGTCTTCAAGACTGCTTATAGCTATACCATCTGATTCTTGTAAAATATTAGTTATTTCAGTTTGAGAACATTGATTCTTTCGGGGTCTTCCTAATATGATTGAGTGTAAGGGAATTTGATCTAAAGATTTTTTCAGAATTTTAATTCCGTTTGTTCCATTTTCTCTAAAATCTATAAAAGTTGAGATTCCTTCTTTTTTTAGTTCTTGTAAACCATGAATGATTCCGAGGTATTTCTCATGATCATCTGTTTTGTTTAAAAGCGTGTGTTTCAATCCATTAGGTGGTGCAACGAGCTGTTCAAGGTTATTTTTTCTC
>JAGXLH010000088.1 GCA_018334795.1 Thermoplasmatota archaeon | reverse complement strand
ACCAGTTTTTTTCTCATCCTTTTTCATTATCTTTTCGGCGTGATCTAGTTTCTTCCGATGTTCTTCAAGTTCTTCTTTGATTTGACGTTCTTCAAAAAACCGGCTAAGTAAATCAGTGATAGCTTCAATCAACCATCGTTCTTGTTTTAAAAAAGGTCCTTCATTCGCCTCAGGTTTTTTCTCAAGATAATAAACATCGAGGCTTCCGATGATTTCATCATTGACCTTTATAGAGCTGGATAGTTCCCAAGGGGTTTCTTTAAAATTTTGTGTTTCAACATGTTCACCATTAATTTTAATTTGAGCACAGGTAATCTTTGGATATTGCCATGATGGAGGGATTAGTTTGATGATATCCTTGAGTGCATCTTTAATAGTGATATTTTTATCTCGGACTACTCTGGTTAATCCATATAGACAATTCAGTTCTTTTTCCCGTTCTTTTAATTGTTGGATTTCTCCTTTTTTTGAACGTTTAGACTTCGTTCTTTTTCCCTTTGAAGGTCGTTTTGAAGAAGGCATGATAGTTCATTCCTCTGTACTTATTTCATTATGAATGATTTTCGTTTTTGACAATGATTCCTTTTCTATTACGTCCATCTAAATGAATAGATAATGGTTCATCGGTATGAACATGATACACAGAATCTTTATGCTGTTTTTTTGGTAGGGAGGAAAGGTAATCCCAGTTGAGAATACTCTTTTTTGATTGGGTGATCAAATAGCCTACTTGTGATGAAACCATATCGTGGAAAAAATGTGATCCTTGTGACGGTTCTATGGTTTTTTCTTTTACTGGTGTTTCAATGATAGCTTTAGCTCCGGCGATATCACTCCAAATAACAGGTATTCCAAGCCAAGGATCTGCTGATCCCCACCTGCCAGGTCCAATGAGTAGATATGGTTTATTCTGATTCATGAGTTTTAAATTAATGTCTCGTAACAGCGGTACGATTTGTTGAGATTGTCCCATGTCAAATGTTTCAGGATCTACATACACAATATCCTTAATATCTGTTATTGTTCCATTACCGAGTGCGTTTTCACTGTAACAGATTACGTCTTCTTTTGAAAAATCCTTTAAATCTACATCTTCTGTTTCAGATGGAGGCATCATATTTCTGATTTGGAGGATGACAAGTTCTGCAGATGTATCCTCTTCTTTTGGAATGTTGAGTGCAAATTCAATTTCTACAGGATAACCAAGAGCTATCTCGCTAATGGAGAGTAACAGTTCCATTGCTTTTGCCAAAGGAATAGTATTAAATTGAAGAAGTGGAGCAAAATTAATCACGAGATATCCATCCTCTTCAATGCCAGGATAGATGCGATCATCTCGATGAGAATATGTTGAGGCAAGGGCGTTAAGTGTTCCGTGTTCTTTTGCTAGGTCAACATCTAAATGAGCAAGTGAGTTTTCTTCATGATCTCCCATCGTTTTATAAAAACTAGTAAGATCAATAGCATAGAATTTCTTTTGTGAATATGGCAGAAAATCTTTTGGGGTGCCACAAAGTGGTGTTTTTGGTCGCTTTGGGCAAAAACAATAACTTGATCCTCCATCAACAATTGCTTTTCCTAATCCTAGTGATAAATATACGATTCCTTCTTCCGGGCTGCAGGGTCCAGCTGGATAATGATTATATGATTTTGCCACCCCTGCAACGGTTGGGTAAAAATATTTACCATGTTTTTGTCCGACGACTTCTTGAAGGAGTATTGCCATTTTTTCATCAGCGATATGTTTTGGTGTAGATTGAATGTAAGTTCGAGCTTGTGAAAAATAGGTTGATGAATAAACGTATTTAATGGAGTTGCAAACTTCTTGAAATCTAAGATCGGTTTCCCAGGATTCATTGGGGAGCAGTACGGAAGCGTAAATACCAGCAAATGGTTGAAAGAGTGAGTCTTCTAGCATTCCTGAGGATCGAACGATTAGAGGTTTTCGTGTGTTTCTCACAAAGGCACGGAGGTCACCAAGAATGGTTGCGGGAAGATTTGCTTTTAGGAAATGAGCCGCGATTCGTTCATCTGACAGATTGAAGAGTTCACTCAGTGGAAAATCATTTTTTTCTATGAATTTATCGAAGATTTCAGTGGAGAGTACAATTGTTCGAGGAATAGTGATTTTTAAATTGGGAAACATTTCTTCGGTGATATATTTTGAAAGAATTTTTGCAAGAAATGCTAATCCTCGGGCTTTTCCCCCAAGTGACCCATCTCCCATGCGATTAATGTTAGATTGTGGTTCCTTGATTTTTCTTGAAAAATCAGTTACTGTTGCTTGATGCAATGAGTAATTATATTCTTCAATGGTATCAATAATTCGTTGATGGAATCGTGATACATCGGTTTCATTGTTTTCGATGTCTTTGATTTTTGTTGCGAGTTCTTTTTCTTGTATCCCAAATAGCCATTTCGAAATCTGATGTGTTTTTACTATTGAAGAAAATGTGTTTGCTGGATTGTTCAACAGTGTTTTTTCAAGTTCACTTAAGGTATTTATTATCATGCGTTGTTTGTCATGTTGCAGGTGTAATGTTACTGGCCCAAGACTGTTTGAAACAAGAGTTCGTAATCGCTTTCGCAGTTGACTATTGGTTTTAGATATGAATTCTGCGTTTTCTGGAAGTTTTTCTGTTTGCTTTGGTTCAGATGATTGAATGATAGCTGGTATATTTGGTTTGAGATTATGAATTTTTGCTGCAAGAGTGATTCCTGCGTGATCTTTTGTATTTTTCGTATTGTTATCTGAGATGATACAAAGGAGGTGATTGGTATATTGGTTAAGTAAGGCGTTTGCTTCATCAAAATCCGTTGTATGCAGAATGAATGGTCGTCGTTGATATCTTCTATTTTTTTGAACAAGGGTTAAATCCTTGTGCATGAGATCTTGTGTATACTTCCATAATTCTTCATAAATGAGAAGTAGATATGATGAATAATATTGAATGTCATCTTCAATGAGAAGAATAATTTCTTTGTTTTCACAGGAGGGATTTGATTGAATGTTTGTTTGATCTTCGAAAAGTTGAATGATAGTTAAAAGAATTGATCCGTCTCCATTCCATGTAAATGCACGATCGATGGTTTCGTAATTATCTTTATCTATAAGTTTTTGAAGTTGAGCAGTATGATTAGCTAAGTAGACAATGGGGAGATCTGGATGAGTTTGCTTAATTTCATTGGTAAATGAGAGTAAATCAGATTCTTGTGGTTCATTGAAAATGATGAATAAATCGAATTGATCATTATCAAGATGTTGTTTTGTATTCTTTAAGGATTCGACTTGAGTTATTTCTGGTGGTTGAAGGGGAAGGTCTTTTGGATAAATATGTTGAAAGAGTTTTTCAATTCTTCCTTCTTCTTCAAGTAAAAAATAGTTGTAGGAAGAAGCGAGTAACAGGATTTTTTTTATGGAAAACGGGCGTAGATGTTTTCCAGTTTCAAGTACAAGATCACTTGTACCTTTTGGTTTGTATCCTGTTATCTCTTCAATCTTATTTTTGATTGCTTCTTCCTTTGTTTCTAACATAGTGGTTTTTTTGTTTATCAGAGGTATTTTTTTAAATCCAACCGCGGAGTTTACATGCTTCGACAACACGTGAAATAGCGATCATGTATGCCGCATCTTGTACCCGTATTTTTTTGCGTTGTGATAGTTCCCATACTTTGTAAAATGCATCAGTCATTTTGTTGTCAAGTTTTCCAAGGACCTCCTCTTTGGTCCAGTAATAGTTTTGATTACTTTGTACTTGTTCAAAGTAACTGCAGACCACTCCACCTGCATTTGCAAGAAAGTCAGGAATGACCATAACACCACGATCATCAAGAATGTCATCTGCTTCAGGAGTGATTGGACCATTTGCTCCACAAACAATGAGTTTTACATTATTCTTAACGTCTTTAACGGTATCTTTGGTGATAGCGTTTTCAAGTGCTGCAGGAATGAGAATATCAACATCATGGCTGAGCCAGTCATCACCTGGGAGTACTTCGTAATCAAGTTTTTTTGCTTTCTTTTTATCAATGCTTCCGAAACGATCGGTGATATCAAGGAGTTCTTTGAGGTTGATCCCATCTTTTTTGTAGAAACTGTATGCTTTTTTATCAGCTTGATCCCAACTGGAAACGGACACAATGGTTCCACCGTATTCGATGTAGAGTTCTGCTGCGTATCGAGCAACATTTCCGAATCCTTGAATGGATGCAGTGGTTTTTTCGATGTCAACATCCATTTCTTTGAGTGCTTCTCTTAGCATGTAGACCACACCATATCCTGTTGCTTCGGTTCGACCGAGTGATCCGCCGAGTTCGACTGGTTTTCCTGTGATGGTTCCAGGGTATCGCCCACCGGAGACTGCTTCGTATTCATCCATCATCCATATCATGTGTTGGGCATTGGTCATCACATCTGGGGCGGGTACGTCTTGGACGGGTCCGATGTTTGGTGCAACTTGTCGTATCCAGCCGCGACAGAGTTGTTCTTGTTCGTTATTTGAAAGATCGTGTGGATCACAAATGATGCCGCCTTTTCCTCCACCAAGTGGGATGTCGGCAACGGCGCATTTCCAGGTCATCCACATTGAAAGTGCTCGAACGGTATCGATAGTTTCTTGTGGATGGAATCGGATTCCTCCCTTGGATGGGCCGCGTGCATCATTATGTTGGACGCGGAATCCTTTGAATACTTTGGTGTGGCCGTCATCCATTTTGACTGGAATAGTGAAATGGTATTCTCGACGAGGGTTTCGTAAGAATTCTCTGGTACCTTCGTCTAATTCGAGTTCATCTGCAATTCGGTCGAATTGCTCTTGAGCCATTTTAAATGGGTTGTAACCTTCTTTTGCCATGGTATTTCCTCCATATTTTGGATGCGTGGGTGCGATATTAAAGGGTATATTTATATCTGGGTTATAAAAATAGACCTTTATGTTATACACTTTGGTTAATAATGTATTTTTTTAACGGTCAACTTGTATGATCGCTTTTGCTTCTTTCTGTTAAATGTGGTATATTTTAGCATTGTTTTTTTGGCGTATTTAGTTGGATTGTGTAATCTGCCAGAGTTTTCTATCAATCCATCCAAGAGAGAGTTTTTGAGGTTTTATGGTATGAATCATTCTTGAAGAAAGAATGGTGTTTTCAATAGCACCGATGTCATGAGGAAATTGATTAACCATGTCTTCTCCAAGGTCAAAAAAGTCTTCAATTGTTTTAAACGCAGAAAAGATGAGCAAGTTGTAACAACCCGTACTTGTTTCTTGTGCTCGAGCGATATTATTATGCTTGAGCAGGAAGTTTTTGATGGCATCATTGTTTCTTTTGACTTCGATCATGGATACGACCAAGTTGTAAGCTGGGGGAACAAATAAGTTTGGAAAGAAACATTTTGGTTCTGAGATAACATTGAGTTTGAGGAGTTGATCGATGCGATGTTTGATAGTTTTTCGATTGATTTCGAGGTCTCTAGCAATATGAGAATCGTTTCGTTGGATGAATGTTCCTCTCATTAGGTGCATAAAAATCGGAAAGATGTTTTCATCCAGAGTGATGTTGTTGATGGTGACAAATCCTTCTTTTTGATATGTTTTTTGTAAATTTTTGATGAAACAGGTAGGATTGTATTTGAAAGTCAGTTTGTTGCTGAAAATGTAGGCGTGGGCTGGTGCACGGTGTGCCCTTGTTGGTATTTTTTGATCGACAACGATTTGTTCCCTCCAAGAATGATAGGTTTCAAGGTCTTTGAAAAATTCCATTAAAAGGGTATTGTATGGTCCTTCCATGCAGGAAAAAGCAGCAAAGATGTGGGCATCATCCATGAAAAATTCTTTTGTTTCATTGTTTCTGGGAATATCTGCTTTGACTAGGACAAGTAGAGGATATTCTTTGTAGAGTTGGGGGAAGGGATAGAAGGGTGGATTGATGAGGTGTTGGTCAAAAAGCCATTGTACTTTCTTTTTTACCGTGCTTCGATGTATGTTTAGTTCTTTTGCAAGACCTCTAATATTCACTCTGACTTCTTTTCCTGATACCAGGTACCTTAGAAGTTTAAGATTGAGTTTATCATCAAGTAATGATTTCATGATTCTAGAGAGTAATATATATTTTGGTTTTTGTATCATTCGGTTGAATTGTTAAAAAGAAACAATCAAAATGATAGGATATGCCACACTTATATATCAGCATCATGGCTCTTTTTGCTGTTCTTCTGTAGATTGATTAAGCGCTCTTAGGTGATCCTTTATGTATGAGTTGTATCCCCTCATCATTCTGATTTCATTCCTCTTAGAAACCATGGATTCATCAGCAGGCATGGGATTTGGCACTGAACTCACTCCACTTTTATTTCTCTTAGGCTATACTTCTTTAAAAGTCGTTACCATCTTATTTCTTTCTGAAGCAATCACTGGTTGTTTCGTCATCATTATTTCAATGATTTTTACCTATGCCACCTTTGACTTACCAACACGTATTTCATACATATATGATTTATCTTGAATCCTTCCTCC
>JAGXLH010000087.1 GCA_018334795.1 Thermoplasmatota archaeon | reverse complement strand
AAACGGGTAAAATACTGAAGCAAAATATCAACAAACAATCTGTTCAAATCAAATATTTAAATGGCAGTAATGAAACTTGTTCAGTGCCCTTAGACGAACAGGACAAACCTAGTCTAGACGCTAATATAATCAAGGAACTTGTTGAAATTGGAAAGAACATTGAAACACATTTTAATGCACCTCAAGACATCGAATGGAGTATTGAAAACGATAATATTTACATTCTTCAGAGTAGGCCAATTACTACCATTTTTGATTCTGAAGAGATCCTTTGGACCCGAGGATATGGTGATGAATATTGGACGGATGTCGCTAGTCCTTTGTACGTGAGTTTGTTAGGCACCTATTTGGAAGATTACGTGTTGAAAGAGGGAGCAGAAATTATGGGATACAATGAAGTTCTTGGCCATGATCTTATTCGTATTCATAACTCTCATGCGTATTTTAATGCTAATGTTCTCGAACAAGTATTTACCTATTATCCAAAATTTGCTCGAACTAAAGAATTATTGAATTATTTTCCGGTGAAAGAACAAGATCGAATTAAAAATTTGCCAACGAAAACATTCAAATTACTGTTGAGTCAATTGTTGATTGCAATTCGTGATCCTGATGGAAAAATGAAGCGAACAAATGATGCGTATATCGAGTGGAGTAAACGATTTTTAGAAGAAATGAAATCGTTTGATAACGCTGATTTAAGCTCATATTCTTATGAAGAACTCTTTCAGACATTTAAACGGATGGAACAATTGTATTTGAAACATTATCGACTCATCAGATATGGAATGGTAAGTCATAGTATTGCAACGAATCTGATGGTTAAGAATTGGTTAGAAAACTGGTTAGATGATACAAATGGTGTCTTGTATTCAAAACTTATTAGTGGTATTCCCGGTAATAAAACCGTTGAAACAAATATTGCTATTGCAAAACTAGCACAACACGCGCAAAAAAATACTGCAGTAAAAAAGAGTTTAGAGCAGGATACCCAAGAAGTATTTTTACAAAAACTCAGCCAGAATGAGACCTGGAAACCATTCAAAAAACATTATGATCAATTCATGAAAGATTATGGTCATCGTTGTCACACTCGAGAAGTATACTATCCATGTTGGATTGAAAACCCTGAATTGGTAATTACGCTTCTTCAGGGACTCATCTCTGATGAACATCTAGATTTTTCTTCTATTGAACAACAAAAACGAAAGGAACGAAAACAAACAGAACAACAAATCTTTGATCGTATTAAAAAACTGCCATTAGGATTTATTAAAAAACGTATTTTCAAAATAGTTCTTGAGTATGCACAAACCTATTTAACATTCCGGGAGAATCAACGATTTTTTCTTGATCATCAACATTTACGACAACGAAGATTATTCCTTGAATACGGCCGACGTTTTCATAACAATGACCTCATTGATGATCCAATGGATATTTTCTTTTTACCAAAAGAACGAATTTTTGATATTGCTGCAGGCAACACATCACTTGATAAAACAAGACTCTTACAAGAAAAAGAATCATTTTTCAAAAACCAAGGAAAACTTCCACCAAAATTCATCAAAGGCAGCACTGAATTTGATGATACCATCATTTATGATGAAAACAGTATGCAAATAACTGGTGTTGGATGTAGTCCAGGGATAACCACGGGAACTGTCCGTATTGTTACAAGTATTTCTGAAATTGGCACCATTCAAGAAAATGATATTTTAGTTACTAGAAACACTGATCCAGCGTGGACACCCGTATTTAAAAAACTAGCTGGTTTAATCACTGAAACCGGTGGGATTTTAAGTCATGGCGCAGTGGTCAGTAGGGAATATACTATTCCGGCGATAACTGCGGTGAAACAAGCAACAACATTATTAAAAAATGGTCAACAGATTACACTTGATGGTAATACTGGAATCATTTACATCCAAAAAAGAAAGGAATGAATTTATCATGAACACTGACATATTACATCCTGCAAAGAAACACGATCAGTGGAATGAAAGTTTTTATTTTAACTGGTATGATCAAAAGCAGCAAATTTGTAGTTTTACTCGTATTGGATTAACGCCAAACACAAATCAAAAAAACATGTTTCTTTTTTTTATGTTTCCTCAGCGGAAAAAACTTGGTATGAGAAAAAACGAGAGTCTAGGAGAACTACCATTAGAAGAAAATCTGCAGTTATCAGTAGATGAATTATCATTTACTCGAAAAGAAAGTGAAAAAGAATGGCATCTTTCATATGATGGGACTCTTGTAAATCCATATCAAGAACATAATGCATCAGTCCCTGTTCAATTTGATCTTGATTTTGTCGGATTACACCCTATTTTTAATTATCGAGACTGCCCCTTATCTAAAGTGCAAGAAAAACTTTCACAAAATGTTGCCAGTGAACACTTAGAACAATATGGAAAAGTAACTGGCACTCTTACAGTAGCAGATGAACACTATGAGATAAATGCCTTAGGAGAACGTGATCATAGTTGGGGTGTACGAAATTGGACGGATCCAAAACGATGGGTATGGCTAACCTGTCAATTCAACAAAGATTTTGCATTTAACATTACTAAACTTACGGTTGCTGAAGGTGACATTGATGCAGGTTTTATTCATGTTAACAAAAGAACTCTTCCAATAAAAAAGGTCAGTATTGATACGGCATATAGCAAACATAATGAACCAATTCTTTTCACCTTATCCATGACCACAACAACTAATGAAATATTTGATGTGCAAGCATCAGTTAAAGATAAGATCCATGTTCCTTTCCAGAATGGAAAAAACAAAAGTATGATGTATGAAAATCTAGCAAAGTACACATATAAAAACAGTGTTGGCTATGGTATTGCTGAATACCTGATCAAACAATAAAAAGCAAGTGAAAAACAATAGTACAATCCAAAATCACACCAATTTTTTAGTGAAAATAATAACCGTAAACATAAAAAACAATGGATAACGTTGAAGGCTGTAATATTATGTCAACAAACAATAAGACTCATGATCCATCATTTTACCGAGGATTAATCAGAGAACAAAAATCAAAGAAGGGAAGACATCCCACAAAATTACTTGCTGAAGCACGCACCATTACTGATTCATATTATGCTTCATTAGCACTATTTCGTCTTTCAGATGATTCTAGGATTCCGCATTCTGAAGCAAAACTAGTTGCTCGTGAAGGAATACGACTTGCGTCTGAAGAAAAACAATTATGGCGCCGGGCGGAATTGTATGCTAAACTTGCTAAGTATGCAAAAACATGGAATCAAGAATTTTCAACTGAGGATAGTAATTATTTTTTGGATTTAATCCTTCAAAAAATACAAGAATTTCCAAAAGGGAAAGGATTATCTCAAAACATAAATGAACTGAGTAAGCATCTTGGATGTAAAAGATTACTTTCACTTCTTTGTATTGCGGTAAAAAATAATGGATTCATCTTAGATGATAGTAAAACAGTAATCAGACAATGGAAAACTTCATGTGACAATACTATATCACCTAAAGAACTTCACTCCGTTTTAACCACAGTAAAGGATCCTTTTGTGAATTCTAAACTTATGGGATATTTGTATTTACAATGTCATAAAAAAGATATCGATTTTCCAAAAGCATTACAAACTGCTATTGATACTGCGTTAAAATCTGAAGAAAATAAGGTTGATGCCTTACGGTATCTATCTAGACATATTCAAAAGAAACAAGACTTTGTCAAGATACAAGAAGTGATTAATTTATTACCGGATCTAATTCATCGGATTCAATTACTTACAACTCTTGCAGGACATGCAGATAAAAAAGATCTTGAATCGTTAAGCCTTTCATTATTCGACAAAGGATTATCCCTTTCAAAAAGTATCCCGGATACCAAAACTCGAGTAAAAACACAACTAACCATTGCCAAAGGATATCTAAAAATCAATAAACAAGAATTAGCAAAAGAAATACTTGTTACTGATCATCAAAAAACATCAGATGAATCGTTAAAGACTACAATTGAAAAAACAATGAAACAATATAACCTCCCTTTAGAAGATATTAATCCAGTCTACGAGCCACACAAATCTAGTGAAAAATTTGCTCATCTTCCAATATCAACAGGGTGCATGCTTGGATTATATGACACCTATGAAGGAGCGATTAAACCAATACATATTCGTACTCTTGCTCGTGCCGCTCCATTATGTGCTGCATTCGGATTGGATCTAGCTTTAATTGGTTTTCCTATCAAAAAACTTGATGAGTTCATCAAACAAGCTACCACAAATACTACTATTGGAAAAGGAGGAAAATACGTAAAATTTCTTTCTAAAGCAAACAGAATTCATCTCTATCCAGGTTCACAAAAAAACCTTCCAACGTTTACAAATAATGAACTCATTGTCGCTACCACAGATCATCCTGAAGAAAACAAATCTATAACACTTTCTGATGCTGTTAACAAACAAAGATCTAATCCAGAAAAAAGACTTATGCTTATCATGGGCCTAGGGAAAAAAGGATTACCATCTCATTTTTTACATCAAGTTGATTATCAGTTAGAACTCACTGGTGTAAACGTTCCTCTTGAAACCTGTACGGCAATGGGAATCATTGCAATGAAACTGTATGACCACATAAAATAAAAAAAAAGAAAAATGATTGATGTTTTAGTTCTTTTTACCATTGAATCTTTTAAATCCAATAATTCCTACTAAAGCAAATAATAAAAATAACAACTCAAAACCTGGCGAATCTGTTGTTACTTCTGATCCACCATTTTCTGAAGAACTCTCATCTATATCGTTATCATCATTTGTTCCATCATCAACAGGTTGGTCATCAGTATTCGAAGAGTCATTTGAATCATCAACAGGATCTTCTTCAGTGCTATCATCGGTGTCATCATCACTACCTGGATCATCAGGATCTGGTAACCAATCGATGTATAATGCACCATCAGTTGTATCTAATTTTGCAAACGCTTCAAAGGAATTAATTGTTGATTCATCTAGGACCATACCTTCAATGGTTGCAATCAATGAATTCTCCGTAACGCTAAACTCAGGGTAAGCACCATTACTCGCCCAACCACCAGGACTAGTCATCCTATAATCAGTTTCATAATGAATCGTTATTACACCATAAGCCGAGGAGGTAAATATATTCATATTATATTCATAGCCTTCAACCCAGCCTGCTGGAAAATTATCTTTTACCGTTAATGTCACAATAAATGCATCTTCAGTACACTCACAACGTATTGAAGTAATATCAATTTCAGGTGTGTCATCAACAAACGTTACTCCATCACCATGGATTACATTGCCATCTTCATAGTATGCTACATCATCTAATTTGTCTTCAGCTTCAGTTTTAGCCACATCTGCAGTAACAGATAAAGATCCTGTCAGAATGAAACTACAGAGCAATATTGAAATCATCGTTTTTTGTTTCAAAATGTTAACACCAGAACGGACAACAAACAATTGTTAATAAAGATAACTCAAAATTGTCCACTGAATGATACTTCTGGTCAGATAAAAAAACCTTTACTTTTTTTAATCTGACTTTGCTAAAGTAATCTATCAAAATTTTCAGCCAAAGCATTTAACATCCATTAAACGAATCAAAGTACCGTGATACCATAATGAAAATGGATTTTGAAAAAAATACCGTCAAAGATGGATATGGAACCTGGAAAATCCTTGAAAAGCAAAATGATTGCTACATCGCCAAAGGCTTTGGAAACATTAACGATAACCAGTCAGCTTATGAAATAGGATTTCGTAATCAACATATCTCAGTAATGCGTATGCTCCCTCATCATTTTTACGATCTAAGCCTGGCTATGATAAACATCATAAAAAAATTACCAGACGATCCAACTGTTCCAAGGGAACTACAACAAGTAAAAAAACAATTACAAAAATGAGAACATGGACGTATTTTATTTGTAGTATGATTCAATCCAGGCATTATCGACGACATCCCGTAATTCAACTGGAAGTTTTGGTGATTCATCGTGAATACGCCCCTTATCATCCTTCCACCAAATACACACATCCATTGATTCACCGGTTGATAGATTCAAAATTTTTGCCCAAATTTCCTCTAATCGATGATTCAGCAATGAATCTTTTCTATCATAAACGGTTACATCATAGTCTTGCAAAATGTAATCCCCCACTATAACTACTATATAGTATGGAGCCAGATAGTATAAAAATGTTTGTATAAGACCCTATTTAATCGTTAAAAAAATTCTAAAATTCAACATTTTTTAAACAAAAACACTATAAAGAAAAAATTTTAATCATTGATATCCTCCAAAAAATGAAGGAAACGTAAGGTTTTTATGAGCAACGTCTTCTACCATCTGCTTGTGAAAAAAGTAGTTCCATCAAAACATCAAAAACGATATCTCATCAGAGGATTCATCGATGGAGTGCTTTCCAGCCTAGGCGTTGTTATCGGTGCAAGTACAGCCATTGGAGCAACCGTTGGATCAAACAATGCAACTGCAGCAAGTGCAATCATTATCGCTGCAGGGATCGGTGGCGGCGTTGCAAACGGTCTTTCAAACATACTTGGGGCTTCAGTTGGAGAAAAACTCGT
>JAGXLH010000086.1 GCA_018334795.1 Thermoplasmatota archaeon | reverse complement strand
TGTTACCTCAAATCTCTTAAAAGAACGAGTTGAGAAAAAATATAAGGGAGGCTAAATATCAGATGGAATGGTCTACTATAAAAAATCAACTTGTTTGCTTTGTAGAAACAATAACGGATAAAGAAAAGTTTACACCTAAAAATGTTTTAGCTTCAATAACCATTATTTATTCATTATTTTTGATTTTAATTGGATTCATTTCAACCGTCCTTAATGTTTATATTGGCGATGGATTACTACAAATCTTTCTTCTCCTCATTACCTCATTAATACTCATTCAAAGTATATATGCATTTATAAAATCAAATGTTCGTCTAAAATTACTATCAATGATTCTTTTTTCAATAATCTTAATTCTTTCCACCTATTATTTACCGGCTCTTCCACCATCCTATGATCTTCGCTCCTATGATATCAGTGCAGCATTTCTAAAATTTTTAATCGTATCAATTTTTTTAATGGTTATTGGAATCCTTAGTGTTAATTATAGTTTTAAATTCCTCTATGATTTTGGAAGAAAATCAAAACAATACTCTGCATATTTCATCCTCATTTTATCAGTAATACTTGTGTTATACCCTCTTTTTATCATCGTTAGTACGATCTTAGTTAATGGTGCAACAGGCATTACCTGGGAATTTCTTACCGAAGATGTTAGCCGGCATGGTGCCGAAGGAGGTATAGTTAAAAATATTATAGGTACGATAAGTCTGATCCTCGGAGTTGGTGTATGTGCCTTACCACTTGGAATAGGTGCGGCGGTATATTTAACCGAGTATGCTAAAGGTGGAATAATTGTAAGAATCATTCGAATAACAGTTGATATATTGCAAGGAATCCCATCTATTGTCTTTGGATTATTTGCTTATGCATTACTAGTATCCATATTTGGTTTTTGTTTATTAAATGGAATACTGGTATTGACCTTTTTGACATTACCAATTATTATACGAACTTCAGAAGAAGCCATTCTTTCAGTTCCTAAAAGCATACGAGAAGGAAGTTATGCACTTGGCGCATCAAAATGGCAGACGATTAAAAGAATAGTACTCCCTCCAGCATTACCCGGGATTATCACTGGTGGTGTTCTTGGTCTAGGTAGAGCTGCAGGAGAAACAGCTCCAATCCTATTTCTTGGTGCTGTATTTATTGGAGCACCAGCAATCCCTGATTTATTTGCACCATTTCAAGCATTGCCGTATCATTTACTTCAATTAATTTATTACATTGGGGCATATGAAGTTGAACAAAACGCGTGGGCAACAGCATTTTTACTCCTTTCAATAGTGTTAGGATTAAATGCAATTGCAATAATATTAAGAGAAAAATTTAGAATCGAATTCTAATTCTTTAAGAAGGCCAAAAATATGAGTAAAAAAACATCATTAGAAATGGAAGTAAAAGACCTTGATCTCTGGTATGATACAAAGCAAGCATTAAAAAAAGTGAACATGCCAGTGTATAAGAATAAGATTACAGCAATCATCGGTCCATCAGGATGTGGAAAATCAACACTTCTGCGGTGTATGAATAGAATGAACGATATCATTGATAAATGCAGGATCGAGGGAGAAATTCTATTTGATGATAAAAATGTTTATCGAAAAAACTATGATGTCGTGGAATTAAGAAAAAGAGTTGGCATGGTCTTTCAGAAACCAAATCCATTTCCAAAAAGCATCTATGAAAACATTGCATATGCTCCAAGGATACATGGCATAAAAAAGAAAAAAAGCCTTGATGGAATCGTTCAACAATGTTTAAAAGATGCATTCATATGGGAGGAAGTTCATGATCGAATGGAATCATCCGCTATGGGCCTCTCGGGTGGTCAACAACAACGATTATGCATAGCACGAGCACTCTCTATTGAACCAGACATTATTCTCATGGATGAACCATGTAGTGCTCTTGATCCAATTGCAACAGCGAAAATCGAAGACCTTATGCGGGTGTTAGTGAAGGATTACACGGTTGTTATTGTCACTCATAACATGCAACAAGCAGCTCGAGTGAGTGATTATACTGCCTATATGTATCTTGGAGAATTAATCGAATTTGGAGAAACAGAGCAAATATTTGAAAATCCGCAAGAAGAACTCACGGAAAAATATATCACTGGAAGATTTGGATAAAAAGTAAGGAGAGAGTGGAAAGAATGGTGGAAGAGTTTCATAATGAATTAGAAAAATTAAAAAAACAAGTTGTCAGGATGGGTAATCTTGCTCAAGACATGCTTAAAAAATCAGTGAAAGCATTAAAGGAAAAAGATACAGATCTTGCTAAGGAAATCCTGAATTGTAAGAATGAAATTGCTAATATGGATGAAAAAATCGAACAAGACGCATTAAAACTGCTGACATTATTTCAACCAATGGCAAAAGATATGCGAGAGATGGCCACTGTTTTAAAAATGATTACTTATCTTGCAAGAATCGGACGATATGGAAAAGACATTGCAAATATTACCTTGGAACTTGCACATAAACCTCATGTTAAGGAACTAGTAAGTATTCCTTATATGGCTAAGGAAGTAGATAGCATGATTAATGATGCGTTAACAGCTTTTGAAAATGAGGATGTGGAAAGCATTGATGGCTTTACCGCTCGGGAAAAAAATGTTGATGAACTTAGGTATTCTATTTTTCGAGAATGTTTAACGTATATGATGGAAGATTCTAAAACTATAAAGCGTTGTGCACGGTACATTATGGTCGCTCGCTACCTTGAACGATGTGGTGATCATGCGGTGAAAATGGCTGAAAAAGTCTTTTACATGGTAACTGGTGACCACATTGATTTAGACCCGCCGGGTCCGACACCTGATTGCGAATTGTAGTATTTTGACTTATGAAAAAACAACACGTTTTATTCATTTGCACGCATAATTCATGTCGATCACAAATGGCTGAGGGATTATTGAATCAGTATTGTGGGAATCGTTTTCAAGCATATAGTGCAGGTGTGAAAAAAACCCATGTGCATCCTTTAGCTATTCAGGTGATGAAAGAAATCGATATTGATATCTCTAGGCATCGGTCAAAACTAGTAGATGAATTCAAGGAAATCACTTTTGATGTAGTAGTAACTGTCTGTGATCAGGCTAATGAGACCTGTCCGTTTTTCCCAGGGAAAAAAGTGATTCATAACGGATTTTTTGATCCCGGAACAATAAAAGGCCCAAAAGAAGAAAAGTTGAATGCGTTCCGAAACGTTCGTGATGAAATCAAACAATGGATTATGGATTATTTTTGTATGGGAGAGGAAGACTTGTAAAAATATGTTGATGGATTATTTTTTTCATTATTGTGTTATTGAGTGATCTGATTTGCACAAATTCTGATTTTGATTCAACTTCCAATACTTAGTGGATAAAAAATATTTAAATATCGAAAACCGTTATCGAAAACCGATAATAATGGTTGAACGAAAAATACTCCTTGCCTTCATACGCATTCACATTCTTCATCATGCGACGTATGATAAAAACGGAATATATGGATCTGGCATGATCAAGGAACTTAAATCCCATGGATACACAATAAGTCCCGGAACACTGTATCCTATCTTTCATACCATGACAAAAAACGGATTATTAACTGCTACCAAAAAAATCGATCATGGAAAACAACGAAAAATATACACCACCACAAAAAAAGGAAAACAAACCCTGAACAAACTCATTTCCTTCATCCATGAACTTTCCAGAGAGGTGACTGACGATTCCAATACTTCAAATTAAACATCTTTCAAAAAGCCTTCAACAAACACCCATACTAAAAAATATTACATTTGATATTAAACAGGCAGAAATTGTAACAATAGTTGGTCCATCAGGTGGTGGAAAAACAACCCTTTTACGATGTATTAACCGTCTTATAGAACCCGATAATGGATGCATTATTTTTAACAACCAAAACATAACAAATATGTTACCAACAGTACTAAGAAAAACTGTTATCCTTGTCCCTCAAGAAAGTGTTATGTTTCCCGGCACCGTTAAAGACAACATATCCTTAGCACTACGAATCCATAACATAAACAATGATAATAAAATATCAGAAAGTCTTACTGACACTGGTCTATCAACAACATTTCTTTCAAAAAAAGCTCAACAACTCTCAGGTGGAGAAAAAAAACGAGTATCTCTTGCACGAGCACTTGCGCTTTCACCAACAATACTCTTACTCGATGAACCAACAACAGGAATCGATCCAAAAAATCTTCACACAGTCGAACAACGCATCATCCGATTCACCAAACAACGTAATTTAACAGCTCTATGGGTTACTCATGATGTATCACAAGCAAAACGAGTAAGCGACCGTATCGCAAATCTTAAACAAGGACAAATTACCACCATAACCACACCAAATAAATTCCAATGGGAGGAGGCATATTAACCATGGGAATTCCATATACTCCCCTTGAAGGATTATACATTTTACTAGCCGCTTCAAGTTTACTTGTCCTAGTTATCATCTTATCATTTTACAAAAAACTAGGAATCGGCAAAGAGTTCACCTATGCCATTGTTAAAGGAGGCGGACAACTCGTTCTTATCGCCTTGTTTCTCACTTTTTTATTTCAAACCAAGCTTTGGATTTTTCTTATCTGGATTCTCCTTCTCACCATGATCATTGTTGGAGGGCATACCAGTGCGAAACGAGCAACGCATATGCCTCATGCTTTTCAGATCACCACTCCATCAATATTAATCGGTGCAACCACTGCTCTCATCGTTTTAGCGCTTTCAAGAGCAATGCCACTTCAACCACAATACATCATTCCACTAGCTGGTATGGCTTTTGGTAATTCCATGTCCATTTGCTCCCTTTCCTTAGACCGACTTGTCCGAGAAATTAACCTTAATCGAACTGGTATTGAATCAATGCTTTCTCTTGGGATTCCTAGTAAACAAGCAATGGAAGAATATAATCGTCTAAGCATTCGAGCAGCATTGATCCCAACTATTGATCGATTGAAAACACTTGGAGTTATCTTTATTCCTGGTGCAATGGCGGGTCTTCTCATCGCAGGAACCGATCCACTTGTTGCTGCTGAATACCAAATCATTGTGTACTTAATGATTGTTGGTGGTGGTATCATTACGGCCATGACCGTAGCATTTCTTGCTCGGAAAAAAATATTTACTGAATACGATCAACTCGCTGAATGGCTATACAAAGAATAACCAAAAACAGATTTACTCATACAATTTTACAATATTAGCATGTACTGGAACCTGCATAGATGAAGCAATAGGATCACATTTTGACCTGAGGAAATAAACAATTGGATGAAGATTTGTTTCAGAGAATGATTCATAATTAGCCATTCCCTTACAAATGAAAAGATCTGCATTATTCATTTCACTTTTTAACTCTTCAGGTATTTTCATTAGATCTACACCAACAGCAAATCCACCAGTAGTAAACATATTATCCACTAATTCATCAAAACCTAATTCTTTTGCATCTTTCATCGTTGCATCACTAAGCACTGGTTCTCCTTTGACTACCAAACTAATTGAAAGATGAGGAAACATTTTTTTCATTTCTTCAATGACCAGTTTGTCAAAAACGATTTCTCCACAATTATCCGTAAAATAAAGAATTGACTTTTTATCTTTAAGAATGGAGAACACGTTTTCAGTATCATCAAAACCAAAACCTTCTTTGAAAAATTGGTCAAAGACTTGTTTTAATTCGTTAGGATTTTTACTTGCTCCTTTAATCCCAAAATCAAGGGTGTTTCCTATAATGGATGCTAGAATCGCGGTTTTTAATGAATTTTTAGATTCACTAATTCGTTCTTTGACTATAGGTATTAAAGATGCTGCAATCTCATTGCTCTGCTCTTTTAAATCCTTATATGGATCGGGATTGTTGAGAAGATCATATGTTTTCTTATGCACGTGTGTTGCAATCACCGCACTACACTCAGATGGATCGTACAAGTTTCCAAGCATACTACAAGCATTTTTGATAACATTGGTTTGCACTTCTTTATCCTCTGTGCTTTGTTTTGATTCAAAGATAATACGGTTCAATAAACAGGGAACACAAATTGGCGTGATCTTCATTGTTATCACCAACAAAACAGGACTATTAGAGTATTACGATACCATTTTCACACATTAAAAAATGTTCAGAAATTATTTGTAAAAAGAACAAAAGGTTTAAACCATGTCGATATTTAGATAATAGTGGTTGTTAAGAGAGAGGATGTATGGGAAGATATCGAAAAAAACCATATAAAAAACAACAAATGGATATCTATCATCATAAAGCCATAGAGGATGAAATAGAGGATGAATTGGATTTATTTTATGACCAAAACCAAGAGGGATCAGTATTATTTTTCGATGAAGAACCGATGTTCCTTGACGATGAACCCCGAATTGTTAAACAATTACGTGAAGAAGAACTCCAAGGAAAACTCCCCATGTGGCTTGCGGATTTCAACAAAGAAAAAAACAATGATACCGTATCGAAAAAACAAGATACAACAGAAGAAAACAACAGCAATCAATCGAAAATGATTAAATGAAAACACTTTTTGAGTTAGTTTTACTAATTATTTTTTTTATTTTTTTGATACATAAAGAATTATTTGAATAATAACGAAGATTTTTAAATAAGGTATGTATATTTCTTTGTTGGATGGATGGTGATGCATGAGAGGTATACTATTCC